>NZ_JBFWVN010000090.1:0-7747 GCF_050246715.1 Methylocystis sp. | reverse complement strand
TAGAGCAGACCGCAGACCCAGCTCAGCGTGCCGCAACAATTCCAATAACCCCCTCACCACACAATACCCCTTGGTATAGAGCATCACAATCTATCGAATAGCCAATACAACCATTCCAGGTAGGAATGAGACTACCCAGTCAGGCCGGACATGACGCATGTGCAACCCGGTCATGACAAAGAAATCTCGCAATAAACCAATTGCTTGCGTCAGCAAGGCGCCATTGCCGGCAATTTTTTGGCGAGAACGTGGCTATTTTGGCGCGATCCCCGCCGGACGGACAGACGGGTTTTTCCGCGCTCGAGGACTTACGGTTCAATCAACGCGTTGCGCAAGTCCACCGCCCTGACGTCTCGATCGCCAAGCGCCGTAACGCCGAAGCGCAGCTCGACCGTGCGCAGGATCGAGAGCGTGTCGTAGACCGTCTTGTCGACAAAGCCTTTTTTGGCGAAGGGCGAGATGATCAGAGTTGGGACGCGAGTTCCCGGGCCGTAGTCGTCTCGATGCGGCGGCTCGACATGATCCCAGAAGCCGCCGTTTTCATCGGCCGTGACGATGATCAGCATGTCGGCCCAATTGGGGCTCTTGCGCAGCCTTTCGACGACCTGCGCGACATGGGCGTCACCGGCCGCGAGATCGGAATAGTCGGGGTGGCCGTTGAACATCCCAAGCGGCTTGTAGAAACTCACTTGCGGCAGCTCGCCTTTATCCGCAGCACAAAAAAAATCGTCTGCGTCCTTAAGATGCTCGCGTCCTTTTTTGCCTTCCGCGTAATTGGCGAAATAGGCGAATGGCTGATGATGCGTTTGAAAATAGTCGGGCTTGCCGTCGCCGTAAGGCTTGAGGCGGCCCTTTGCGACATCGCGCCAGCCGCCCGCGTACCAGGCCCAAGTGACGCCTTTCTCGGTCATGCGATCGCCGATCGTCGGCATATGCAACGGCGGCAGCCGCTCCTGCGCTTCCGTCTTGTCGTATTTCGACACCGGATTTGCCGGCTGCAGCGTGCCGATCGCCTCCAGATCCTCTGTCAGCTGGCCAAGGTTCTTATGGCGCGGCGGCCCGTCAAGCACGCTTTGCGGCGAATCCTCTCTGCGTTCGCGAATTTTGAGTTCTTCCCCTCGAGAATTCTTGACGCTCGACACCTTCGACACGAATTTTTCTCTCGTCGTCTCTACCGGATTGTCGAAGATCGGCACGCAGCCGCAGATAAGGAAAAAATGGTTGAGCATCGAGCCGCCAAAGGCGGCGTGGAAAAAATGATCGGCCAGCGTGAATTCCTTTGCCAAGGCCCACTGCTTCAGCCCTGAGCCGTCGTAATAGCCCATGACGAGGGCGCCGGCGTTCGAGGCTTCGACGAAACGGTCCATCTTTCCGCCGTCGATCTGCTCCCGCTCCAGATAAAAGTCATGCACCGGGTCCATGGTGTGACCGTCGATGTCGACATAAGGCTCGAGGCGAAACGGCGCGTTGGGCAGGCGTCGCGGAAAGCGATCGTCCCATCGCGGACGCGGCAGAGCGGCGAGCGGCTTCCCGTCGAATTCGACTTGCGGCGGATGCACGGCCGAATTGACGCCCTCGGCGCCGGGAAACAGTCCGAACACATGATCAAAGCTGCGGTTCTCGGTGAAAATGACAACGATATGGCCGGTGCGCGCGAATGGATTCGGCTGTTCCTCCGCGGCGACCGGCGCGCATGCCGCCGCCACGCAAATCGCCAGCGAAATAAGAGAGCGCTTGACGACTTTCATTTGACGGTCTTCCTCCCGCATCTTCCGCGCAGCGCCGGTCATTAGCGAATCGCCAACCCAGAATTGTGACAAGCGCGAGCGCGAGCGCCAATCGTACGGCGCCAGCGCTCGCCTTTCACAATTCTCGGACTGCGGCCTTCGGCTTACTGCGGCAGAGGCGTGCCTTGAGCGCGCGGCGGCAGCACGGGATAGACAATTTTCGGCTGGTCGCCGTTCAACGTCCCGAGGAAGGCCACGATCGCCTTCACATCCTGATCGGAGAGCGTTTCGCCAAGCTGATCTTTCGCCATGAGGGCGACCGCTTCTTCGAGCGTCCAGACGGCGCCGGTGTGGAAGTAAGGCGCGCGCAGGGCGACATTGCGCAGCGGCGCCGAGCGGAAGACGAATTCATCCGCCGCATCATTCGTCACCTTGGCGCGGCCCTTATCCGCGACAGGCAGAATCTCGACGCTCGGCTTTTGCGCGACGCCGAAGGGGAAATAGCCATTGCCGCCAATATTGACGCCGCCGTGACACCCCGCGCATCCCTTGTCGAGGAAAAGACGCAGCCCCTTCTTCTCCACGTCATTGAGCGCGTTGACGTCGCCCTTGAGGAATTTGTCGAAACGCGAATTGGGCGTCGTCAGCGTCGCCTCAAAAGCCTCGATGGCCTTCGCCATGTTGTCGAAACTCACGGGATTGGGATCCGCAGGAAAGGCCGCTTTGAACTCCGCGACATAGGCGGGGATGCTGTTGAGCGTCTTCTCGACCTGCGCCGGCGTATTGTTCATTTCCACGTCCGCCTGCACGGGACCTTTCGCCTGCGCCTTGAGATCGACGGCGCGCCCGTCCCAGAACTGCGCGACATTGAATACGGCGTTGAGCACGGTCGGCGCGCGGCGCGGCCCCTTGGCCCAACCATGGCCGATCGACGTCGGACCGGCGTCTGCGCCGCCGGTTCCGAGATTGTGACAGGAGTTGCAGCTGATGATCTGACTCTTCGAAAGCCGCGGATCGAAAAACAGCTTGCCGCCGAGTTCGATCTTGGCGGGCGTGATCTCGTTGTTCTTTACGACCATCGCGACGCTGGCGGCGTCAATCGGCTTGAAGACGGCATTGGCGTCGGCGCGCAGATCGCCCGCCGCGGCCATGTTTGGCGCCAGCAGAACCGCTGCGAGCGCGGCGAACCGTGTCAAATGCATCACTTCCTCCTCCAGTGGATTTTTGCCAAGGCGCTTTCGCACCGCGAAGCAACGCCTCTCTCGGCCGTCAGCTATCACAGCCGCGTAGGCGGCGGAAGGCCGCGCCGAAGCGACGCTCTTTAAAAACAATCCGATGTAGCATGAACATGACAGAAGAGCCGAAAACGACGAATTGCAAAACAAGCGATGAGATGAGCGATTTATTGCGCTCAGCCGGTGCAATGCACAATCATTACTCGTAGAGGCGGAATATTTGGTTTTCGAATTCTTCGAATTCCCCGCCAGGCGTCACAACGATGACTTGCCCTGCCGCTAAAACCAGCGCAAACTTGATGTGAAAACAAGAGCCGGCAATAAGCCGAGCGGCAGCGGAGGGAGCTCATGGCGCGCATTCCTAATGTCCGGAAATCCGTTGAGACGACGCTTGTCGCGCTTCCTCTTGCGGCCCTGCTCGCCGGCGGATGGGCGATGGCCGAACCGCTCGGCCTGCCGAAGGTCCCGATTCCGGCCAATAATCCACAGTCGCCGGATAAAGTGGCGCTCGGCGACAAGCTGTTCCATGACGCGCGCTTCTCGATCGACGGGACGGTGAGCTGCTCCACCTGTCACAATGACAAGAAGGCGTTTACCGACAGCCCGCTGCGCGTTTCGGAAGGCCATCATAAGCTCACCGGCACCCGCAACGCCCCGACGGTGATCAACGCCGCCTATTTCACTTCGCAATTCTGGGACGGGCGTTCGCCGTCACTCGAGGACCAGTCGCAGCACCCGATGGTCAATCCCGTTGAAATGGGGATGCCCAATCACGACCCGATTCTCAAAATCGTTCGCGAAGATCCGGCCTATGTCGAGGGCTTCAAAAAGGCGTTCGGCAAGAGCGGTCGCGACGTGACGATGGATGACGTGCAAAAGGCGATCGCGAGTTTCGAGCGCACGATCGTCTCGGGCGACTCCCCCTTCGACAAGTGGTATTTCGGCGGCGACCGCAACGCGATCAGCGATCAGGCGAAACGCGGCTTCGACCTTTATGTCGGCCAGGCGCGCTGCGTCTCCTGCCATGTCATCGAACAGACGCAGGCGCTGTTCACCGACAACGGATTCCACAATATCGGCGTCGGCATCAACCACATCCAAAGCGACGTGCCGCGGCTCGCCGCAGAATTCCTCAAGGCCAAAGCGGCAGGCGCTTCCGTCGACAAATCGGTGCTCGCCGATCCGAAGGTCTCCGAACTCGGGCGCTTCGCAGTTACGAACGCCTTTGACGAAATCGGCGCCTTCAAGACCTCGACGCTGCGCAATATCGCAATGACCGCGCCCTATATGCATGACGGATCGCTCAAGACGCTCAAGGACGTGGTCAAACATTACAATGAGGGCGGCAAGAGCCCCGGCGACCCGACGCCGGTCAATCCCTATCTCTCGGGCGGCATCCGGCCGCTGAACCTCACCGATCAGCAGGTGGACGACCTTGTCGCCTTCCTGGAGACGCTGACGAGCCCCGCTTATGTGACGGCGCAAACGAAATAAGACGCAAAAAGCAAGCGGCGTCGCCCGCGCAAACGCGACGCCGCGAGGGAGGATAGGACATGACCAGACTGATCACCCGGCGCAGCGTGATCGCCGCCGGCGCCACCGCCGGGACCTTGACGACCCTGCCCATCTCCATGGTGCGCCTCGCCTTCGGGGGAACCCGCGAGGATTTCAGCTTCACCTACATTTCCGATTCGCACATTCAGCAGATCAAAGGCGCAAGCTTCGTGCGCAACTGGGACATGGGCCTCAAGCGCGCCGTCGCGGAAGCCAATCTCATTACGCCCGAAGCCGATTTCGTCATGTTCGGCGGCGATCTGGCGCAGCTCGGCAAGAAGGAGGAGCTCGACCATGGCGGCGAGATGCTTTCGCATCTCAAGAGCAAGCTCCACTGCGTAATGGGCGAGCACGACTATTATCTCGACCTCGGCGACTATTGGTCGAAACTCTATGGCCCGCAGTGGTACAGCTTCGATCACAAGGGCGTGCATTTCGTTGTGTTGAATTCGATTCTCACGACGGATGACTGGACGTTTCATCGCTGGCCGAGCGCCGAGCAGCGCATGCTCGAAATGGCCGGCCTCGACAATCCCAACGGCTCGCCGTTCATGGTCGGCGACAAGCAGCGCGCTTGGCTCAAGAACGATCTCGACAAAGTGTCCAAGGACACGCCGCTCATCGTCTTTTCTCATTCGCCCTTGCAGAAAATCTACAAGGGCTGGAATTTCTGGACCGACGACGCCGAACAGGTGCAGGCGCTGCTGCACCCGTTCAAGACCGTCAGCGTGATCTACGGCCATGTCCACCAGATCCAATATAATCAGATCGGCAACATCTCCTTCAACGCGGTGATGGCGACGGCTTGGCCCTGGCCCTATCCAGACACTTATGCGCAGGCCGGCGCGCATGTGCCGGTGCTGACGGTGCCGATGAACCGCGCCGATCCCTTCTTCGAGCGCGACGCCACGGGCTGGCAGATGATCGACGTCAACTCCGGCCGCGTCACGGCGCGTTATCAGCTGTGGGACAATCAGGAGCGCGTCGTCGGCTACGATCCGAGGTTCGGGAAGCCCGTCGACAAGAAATATCAAGAGGCGATCATTCGCAAGGCGCCGCAACAGCACTACTAAGTCGAGGAGAATGAATATGCGCCGCTATATGATTGCGCTTGTTTTGGGCGCCGCGCTGCTGTCGCCGGCAGCGCTAGCCGATGAATTCACGACGACGGACGTCGACCGTTGGCAGGGCGAATTCGATTCCGTCGCCAAGAAAGGCCGCGAGCTATGGACGAGCGGCGCGGTCGGCACCAATGGCGTCGCCTGCGCCCAATGCCACCCGAACGCCGCCAACACCCATCCGGAAACCTATCCGAAGTTCCAAAAGCAGCTCGGCAAGGTCGCGCAACTCTTTGAAATGGTGAACTGGTGCATCAAAAATCCGCTGCAGGGCACGGCGCTGGCGGCGGACGATCCGAAGATGACGGCGTTCATCGCCTATATTCATAAGGAGCGCAAAGGCGTCGCGATCGACGCCGGCAAGCACTAGGTGCGCCGCAAAAAAAGTGGAATCCGGTTTTCGGTGGAAAGCGCCCTCTAAACTTTTGAAATCGATCACCCTGTATTTGGACGATTCTGTCCAAGTGCAGCGTGAGTTCTCGCCAATTCGGCGGCCGGCTGGAACCATCTCGCCGGCCGCACGTTTGCATAGGGTTTATTGCGAGCGCTCACGCCTTTAGCGCGACCGCCCAACATGAGATATTGAAGATGGTTCAGGAACTCATCGACCGCATTTACGAATGCTCCTTTGCGCCGGACATGTGGCCGGATGTCCTCGACGAGCTTTCGCATCTGGCCGAAGCGCAGGGCGGCGTGTTGTTCGCGGCGCGCGAGAGAGTGTCGCGCTGGACCGCCTCTCCAGCGCTCTGCGAGCATGTCGAGAACTTCATGCGCGGCGACTGGCTGAGCAATTGCACGCGCGGCGGCAAGCTGTTCAGCCGCCGCCATCCGGGCTTTCTCACCGACGAGGACGTCTATACGGCGGAGGAGCTCGAACGCGACCCCAACTACTGCGATTTCCTGCGGCCGCGCGGGCTCGGATTCAGCGCCGCGACGGCGATCGCGCTGCCCACCGGCGACACCGGCATCATCTGCCTGGAACGCGCGCATAATCGCGGGCCGGTCGAGCCCTCGATCATCCGGCAGCTTGACGAGCTACGCCCTCATCTTGCGCGCGCGGCGTTTCTCGCCACGCGGCTGCAGCTCGAGCGCGCCCGCGTCGCTGGCGAAACCTTCGCGCTCATCGGCCTTCCGGCGCTCGTGCTCGACGACGATGGGCGGGTCATTTCGGCCAACGACCCAAGCAACTCGCTGAACAAATACGTCCGCTGGCGCGCACATGACCGCGTCTCGCTCGTCGACGCCGCCGCCGACGGCCTTTTGCGCCAGGCGATGGATGCGCTGGATCACGACCTCGTCGGCGCGCCGAGATCCTTCGCAGCCCGCTCAGGCGACGACGCATTTCCAATGATCGCCAATCTCGTGCCGATCCGCGGCGCGGCGCGCGACATTTTCGTTCGCTGCGCGGCGGTTTTGGTGATGACCCCAGTGGGATCGCCCCAGGCCCCGGCGATCGAACTGGTTCAGTCGCTTTATGATCTCACGCCCGCCGAGGCGCGGGTCGCCCGCGGCCTTGTCGCCGGCAAGACCCTAGAGGAAATCGCCACTGAGCAGTCCGTATCGCGCAACACCATACGCACCCATCTGCGCGGCGTGATGGAGAAGACTGGGTGCAACCGGCAGGCGGAAGTGGTCGCGCTGCTCGGCGGACTCGCCGCGCTCAGCGGGCCCAAGGAAGAATAAGCGTATACAATTGATTTAGGTTAATTCTGCAACGGTCTCATCCATTTGGATGATGCCGACTCTTTTCTATTCTCTTAATTATTTACTCGAACATCGGGGGGGCGGTCGTAATTGCCGCGGACGCTTCAATAACTCGGGGTTCCACACTACCCGCTCAATTTTCAACCCAGCTTTTTAGCAATTCTACGAACAGCCCTTTCTGACTTAAATTTAGAGGGCCCTCGCGAGGCCCTCTCCGCAATTTTCAAAAAATGGTTCCGTCATCATCAATTCGAGTGACGCGCAGAGATTGCTCTTATCGTATCTAGAGCGGGCTCCGAACGATCTGAATCGATTTAAGATTCACGAATCGGGTGAAGTCTGATTCATAATTCCTGCCGCGGGAAGGAGGCGGCGGGAATGGCGCTTTCCGACGATCTTCGCAAACGCT
>NZ_JBFWVN010000089.1:0-8025 GCF_050246715.1 Methylocystis sp. | reverse complement strand
GCATTCAAACCCGCTGATCGAACCGCCCAGAATGCGGCGCCCTGCGCGGCGACCGCGGACAGAAGCGTGAAACCCGCAGACGACGAGAGAAACCCCAAGGAGAGACCGTTGACCGATTACAGAAGGTTTCCAGGTACCGGAGCGACGGCTTGTGGTCGTCTTCGTCGTCCTGGGCAATGTAGGCCACGGCCTCTAGCCTGTGCCGCTGATGTCTTCGGCATCGAGCGATATCGGCCGATAACGCCACCACGGAACGCCCTCCATGGCGCCCGCACGAACAAGGTCGCGCCGTGTGATCTTGTAGAGGATGCCTCAAACCTCCGCCGCCGGATCGGCGGACAAATTAGCATAGATGGCTCTGCCTCTGGGCGGCGCCCTGAGGTTGAAACACTGCCGGTATCCGCCGACCCGCCCTGGCCGCCACTCGTGAGGACACGTGCCGCGCCAGTCGCGAAACGCGCTATCGCGCATATTAGCGCCATAGGCGCGAACCTCCCGAGCCGCAACACGAAAACTCTTTACGCGACGCGAGCAAGCGGAACGATCGATACAGAGTCCGGCGAGATTCCGTCTTCGGTCGCCTAACGTGGCGCCATCGGCCGTGTCGACAATCAAGAACAATCGACATCCTGCTTCAGTGTCTCAATGCGCGTCATGCGTTGACTAAGAGCAAAAAAGTCTCTGCCGATTTTGCGGCCGTTTAAATTTATGACCAAGGCCGTACGGCTATTACGAATGCGTCTACTGCAAAGACCAAGTGTTGCGGAAGCGCAACAACTGTGCGAAAACGACGTTCGATCCATGGCGGCGCTCGCCGGGAGACAGGCTTCGACTGTTTCCCGAATTTCGTAAGAGATTGTCCTGTTGCGTCCTTCATTGCGTCGAACATAGGCTTCATGCGCCGCGAGTTGACGAGGTTCGACTGATGAGACGATTGAACAGGACGCCGATCGGTGTTGCCCTTCTCGCTGGAGCGCCTCTGTTTGTCGCAGCGCCTGTTCACATCGTCTTCGCCGCAGAACTGTCGCGCGCGCAGATCGAACAAAAAATCGCAGAATCGCATGGCAACCCGGTCGATCTCGGAGATCTCGATCTCTCGGGCCTCGATCTTTCCGGCCTGGATCTGCACGGCGCAGATTTCTTCTCCGCCAGGCTCGCGGGCGCAAAGCTGGCAAAGGCCAATCTGTCGGGAGCCAATTTCACGCGCGCCGAATTGCAGAATGCGGACTTTTCCGACGCCCTGATGAAGGGGGCGTCGCTTTACGCCGCGCTTCTCGACGGCGCCAATTTCGAGCGCGCCGACCTGTCCGATTCGCGGATCATCGGCGGCGGAAAGGGCGTGAAATTTGGCAAGGCGAAGCTCATCGGCGCCGATCTCGGGGCCGATCCCGCCAATCAGGGCATGGTTCCGGTGCGCGCCGAACTGCCGGAGGCCAATTTCGACGGCGCCGACCTTACGCGCGCCAATCTCACCCATGCGGTCCTCACGGGCGCGAGTTTCACCGGCGCAATCGTGACCGGCGCGCGTTTCGACTATGCGGTGCTGGACGGCTCGAACCTCTCTCTCGGCCGCTGACGCCGGCTTATGACGCCGGCCTGCCGATCAATCCTGAAATGATTGGGATTTTTTCTGCGAGACCCGAAGCGCGACCTGCGTTAAGAGCGCCGAATCTCTCGCCATGCGACTTGATCATGAGCGTCAATCGTCTCTCCTCGCATTTCGCCATGCCGATCGCTCTGCTTGCGTTCTGGCCGGTCAGCGCGCCTGTAAATGCGGCGGCGGATATCGAACGCGGCCGCTATCTCGTCGAAGCGCTGACGGCGTGCGACAATTGCCACACGGCGCGCGGACCGGCTGGCTATGATCTTTCCCGTCGCTTTTCCGGCGGCGCGCAGACATTTTCCGGCGCGACCTATGTCGTGCGGGGTTCGAACATCTCGCCGGACGTTGAGACCGGCGTCGGCGCCTGGACCGACCAGGAATTGCGTGCCGCCATCGTCGACGGAGTCGGTCGGGAGAAGCGTCTTGCGCCTGTCATGCCTTCGGATTCTTACAAGCCGCTAACGACGCGCGATCTCGACGCGATCATCGCCGTCTTGCGTTCAGCGGCGCCGATCCGCGCGCCGCTCCCGTCGCCCCAGCAACGCAGCGGCGAATGGGCGCCTCATAGGATGCCAGGAGCGACCGCGACCTTCGATGAAGGGTCGCTCGCTGACAAAGGCGCGCGTGGCCTCTATGTCGCGTCGCTCGCCCGCTGCCTGTCGTGCCACAGCTCTGAGATCGACGGCGCGCCCGATTACCGCGATCGTCTCGGTGCGGGCGGCAAAATCTTTCGCAACGCCGCCGGCGTCGCCGTCGCCTCCAACATCACGTCACATCCGGTAAAGGGCGTCGGCGCGTGGTCGGATGACGAACTGAAACGCGCAATCACACAAGGAATTTCTCGCAACGGATCGCCGCTCAGGCCGCCGATGTCGACGCTTGCCAGAGCGCATTTTTCGAAGATGTCGCCTGACGATCTCGATGCGCTCATCGCCTGGATACGGACCATTCCGCCGAAGGAATGAGCTAACGCGATTTCGACGCCGCGTCGCGGATCGCCTTGGCGAGTTCGCCTTCGAACAGCATCGCTGAACCGTAATGCGTCTCGATGTCGAAAGGCCGCTTCTGATTCATGTCGAGCGAAGCGCTATGCATGGCGATCAATCGACCGTCTTCGGTAAAGAGTCCCGAACCTGACCCGCCATAGCCGTCGTTGCAGTCGTGACGTGCGCGGCGAATGCGACCTTCAGACGGTTCGTCGATGCGATAGACGTCGCATGATTCGATAGTTGCGGCGAGGCGCGTATTGGCATGTCCAGCCGGCGAGACCATCGCCACCTTGAAGCGCGCGCCGGTGGCGATGTCGCTCGCGTCAGGCGCCGGCTGGGGTTTCACGTTTTCGGGGGTGGGCTGCAACAGACGCAGCAGCGCCCAATCGTCAGTGATATGCAGCCCTTTTGATTCGATCGAAGCACCGATGCGCAGGCTGTCCTCGTCGAAATAATAATCGCCGCCAGCGATCCTGAAGAAGCAATTCGTTACCGGATGCGTCGGGACGAGGCGCCGATCGACGAAATTATGCGCATTCATCACGACGAGATCATGTGATGCGATAAGCCAGGCGGCGGCCGCGCGCTCCAGCGTTCCAAAATCCGAGTAGCACATGAGCACGCCGGTGCCGGCGAAGCGATCCATGTCCGCTTCGGTCAACGCCCTTCGCCTGTCGTCGAGGTAAAGCGCCGCACGAGCTCTTTGCGCGCCAATATGCGCGAGCGCCGCGCCGATAAGCGTCAACAAGACCGGCACGAGCGCGCGCCGGACGGCTGACGACTGCAGGCCGAGAGGAAATGACGTGTAACGGGGAGACGCGGACGGGTCACTTCGCACAAAAGCTTCCAACATTTGATCTCTAGGCGGCGTGGAGGATCGTCTTCTACAAAATCCGCCGGCGAGTTTGCGTCAAGCGTTCACGTCGCCGGGAAGCATCGGGACCGAAGATGCCGATCTTTCCCGAGACACATTACCGATAAATCGTGGAGACTCGGCTTCGCGCTTAAATTTATATGCCCCCGGATCGTCTCTCGAATTTGCGCCCACGCGCAGCGGGAGTAGGCGACCTTCAATGAAACAAGACGGCTGCATTTCTAGTCGTCTATCTGCGAGGCGATGTCGCCGCCAAAGAAGCCATCAAGGCGTCCGGGCGACGTTGCAGGAGGACTCGTCCATGAGGAAACTGCTGAATTCCGTGTCCCTGTTGTCCGTGCTGCTCGCCGCGCCGGTCGTGACGATGTCCGCCGCGGTCGCTGACGACAAACTCGAGGCTCTGACGAAAAGCGAAGACAACTGGGCGATGCAGGGCAAGAACTACAGCGCCAACCATTACAGCACGCTGAATCAGGTCAACGCCGCCAATGTGAAGAATCTGAAGGTCGCCTGGTCGTTCTCGACCGGTCTGTTGAGCGGCCACGAAGGTTCGCCGATCGTCATCGACGGCAAAATGTATGTTCACACGTCCTTCCCCAATAATACGTTTGCGCTCAACCTCGACGATCCGACTCGCATTCTTTGGCAGCACAAGCCCAAGCAGAACGCCGCGGCGCGCGCCGTCGCCTGCTGCGACATCGTCAATCGCGGTCTCGCTTACTGGCCCGGCGACGGAAAGACGCCCTCGCTCATCGTCAAGACGCTGCTTGACGGCCATGTCGTCGCGCTGAACGCCGACACCGGCGAAGAATATTGGAAGATCGAAAACTCGGATTTCAAGGTCGGCTCGACGCTGACCGTCGCGCCGCATGTCTATAAGGACATTGTGCTCATCGGCAGCTCTGGCGCCGAACTTGGCGTGCGTGGCTATATGACCGCCTATGACGTGCGCACGGGCGAGCAGAAGTGGCGCGCCTATGCGACCGGTCCGGATTCGGACGTGCTGATCGGCGACGATTTCAACAAGGCCAATCCGCATTACGGCCAGAAGGGCCTCGGCACGGCGACCTGGGAAGGCGACGCCTGGAAGATCGGCGGCGGCACCAACTGGGGCTGGTTCGCATACGACCCCGGCACGAACCTCGTCTATTACGGCAGCGGCAATCCGGCGCCGTGGAACGAAACCATGCGCCCCGGCGACAACAAATGGACCATGACGATCTGGGGTCGCGATCTCAACACCGGCGAGGCGAAATTCGGCTATCAGAAGACGCCGCATGACGAGTGGGATTATGCCGGCATCAATTTCATGATGCTCAGCGAGCAGAAGGACAGGGACGGCAAGCTGCGCAAGCTGCTGACCCATCCCGACCGCAACGGCATCGTCTACACGCTCGACCGCACCGACGGCACGCTGATCTCCGCCGATAAAATCGACGACACGGTCAATGTGTTCAAAAAGGTCGATCTCAAGAGCGGCCTGCCGCTGCGCGATCCGGAATATGGCACGCGCATGGATCATCTGGCCAAGGACATCTGCCCCTCGGCGATGGGTTATCACAATCAGGGTCTGGATTCTTACGACCCGACCAAGGAACTGTTCTTCCTTGGCGTGAATCACATCTGCATGGATTGGGAGCCATTCATGCTTCCCTATCGTGCGGGGCAGTTCTTCGTCGGCGCGACGCTGAACATGTATCCAGGTCCGAAGGGCGATCGCCAGAAGGGTGAAGGCCTCGGCCAGATCAAGGCCTACAACGCCATCACCGGCAAGTTCAAATGGGAGAAGATGGAGCGCTTCGCGATTTGGGGCGGCACCGCCGCAACCGCCGGCAATGTCGTGTTCTACGGAACGCTCGACGGCTTCATCAAGGCCCGTCACAGCGACACCGGCGAACTTTTGTGGAAGTTCAAGCTTCCGTCGGGCGTGATCGGCCATCCGATCGTCTATCAGCACAAGGGCGTCGAATATGTCGCCATCATGTATGGAGTCGGCGGTTGGCCGGGAGTCGGCCTCGTGTTCGATCTTCAGGACCCGACGGCCGGTCTCGGCGCGGTCGGCGCCTTCAAGCAGCTCGCCAACTACACTCAAATGGGCGGCGGCGTGATGGTGTTCTCGCTCGACGGCAAGAGCCCCTACGACGATCTGAGCGTCGGCGAATACAAGGCGAACTGATCTTCGCCGTTCCATCGATCTCTCCCCGCCTGGCGCGGTTATGAGACGCCTGTTCGGCCGCGTCCCCGTGCGCGACCGAACAGGCGATCGAAATGATCACGGAAAATAGAACAATGTCGCGGATCACTCGCTTGTCCTTCAGTTTCGGCGGCGCGCTTGTCGTTGCTATCGCGAGCTTCGGCGCCAAGGGCGCTTCGTTCGGCGGCTCCGGCGACGCAGCGTCCTTCGCTGCGCCTTCGCAAATGGCCGAGCAGGCGTCGCCCGCCGATCCCAATGCGCTTCGCATCTGCGCGGCGAAGAATCAGCCGCCGCTGTCAATGGAAGACGGCTCCGGACTTGAAAACAAAATTGGCGTCGCGCTCGCCGAGGCCATGCAGCGCAAGGCGCAGTTCGTTTGGTCGCAGCGGCCGGCGATCTATCTCGTGCGCGATTCACTCAACAAGAATCTGTGCGACGTCATCATCGGCCTCGATACGGGCGATCCACGCGTGGCGACGTCAAAGCCGTACTATCGAACCGGCTATGTCTTTGTCAGTCGCGCCGATCGCGGCCTCGACGTCAAATCCTGGACCGATCCGCGCTTGAAGAAGCTTGGCCACATCGTCGTCGCCTTCGGCTCTCCAGGCGAAATGCTGCTCAAGGATATGGGCCAGTATGAAGACAATATGGCCTATCTTTATTCGCTGGTGAATTTCAAATCGCCACGCAACCAATATACGCAGATTGATCCCGCTCGAATGGTCGGCGAGGTGGTGAGCGGCGCCGCTGACATCGCGGTCGGATTCGCGCCGGACGTCGCGCGTTACGTCAAGTCCTCGACCATTCCTCTGCGGATGACGCTGATCGAAGACGATGCGACGAAGAGCGGCGGTGAAAAAGTGCCGCAGCGATTCGATCAATCGGTGGCGGTGCGGCGCGCCGACAAGGCCTTGCTGGCGGAGATCGACAGCGCGCTCGTCGCCGCAAGGCCGATGATCGATGAAATCCTCAAAGCGGAGGGCGTTCCGCTTCTCCCCGTCACCCAATAGATGCGCGGCGCGCTAACGAGAACAGGACGAGAATAAGTGTCGAAAAGAAAAGGAAGCGTTTCGGTCTATCTCATCGGCGCCGCGGCGAGCCTCGTTGCTCTTGGCGCCATCGCGCAGACCGCGGGGATTACGTTCCGCAACACCATCACCGGCGAAGTGCTCAAGTTCGACGATGCGCTGCCCGAGGGAAGGGACACCGAGGGCGTCAAGAAGTTCATGGCGACAGGCAAAAATCCCTATAACGAGGACGCAAGCTGTTTGAAGCAGGGCGAACAGCTGTTTCTTTCCGCGTGCTCGGGATGTCACGGCCACCTTGCCGAAGGAAAGATCGGCCCAGGGCTCAACGATGATTATTGGACCTATCCGCAGAACGAAACCGACGAAGGCTTCTTCTCGACGATCTACGGCGGCGCACAGGCGTCGATGGGGCCCCAGTATGAAAATCTGACGCTTGACGAGATGCTCAAGGTGATGGCCTGGGTCCGTCACCTCTTCAAGGACGCGCCGGAAAAGGCGACCTGGTTGACCGACGAGCAGCGCAAGCAATTCAAGCCCTATTCCGGCCACGAGACGTTTCCGGAAAATCCGCCCGGCCAATGCCAATCAAAGGCGAAATAGTCTTCACGCCTCCGTCGCGCGGGGGCGCAAACAAGGAGGCGCGAGCCTCGAAAAGGGAGGAAACTGATGCGTAAGATTCCTTTTGCCGCGGCGCTCGCCGTCGGCGTTTTGTTTAGCGCCGGCGGCGCGCTCGCCTATGACGGCACCAAATGCAAGGCGCCCGGCAATTGCTGGGAGCCGAAGCCCGGTTTTCCCGAAAAGGTCGAGGGCTCGAAATACGATCCCAAGCACGACCCAAAGGAAATCGCCAAGCAGCAGGCGTCGATCCAGGGCATGGAAGCGCGCAACAAGAAGCGGGTCGAGAATTTCAAGAAGACCGGCAAGTGGGAATATGACGTGAGCAAGATCGCGCCATAGGTTTCATCGCGATGAGAACGCGATGAATCTAGCGGCCACGATCTGGAGCCGGCGCATTCGACAACGGCGCAGCGGCCCCATTACCGAGATCGTGGCCGCCACTTCTTTCTGGCAGGTTAAGGTCAGGCCTTGAACGATACGTTGCACGTCGTCGAGAAGCTCACCGAATGGCGCGCGCGCGCCCTTGAATTCGAGCGGGAAATTCAGAAGGCCGTTCTCGGACAGGCGCGCGTCATCAGGCTTGTGACGATCTGCATTTTCGCGCGCGGCCACGTGCTGATCGAGGGCGACGTGGGCGTCGGCAAGACGACGCTGCTACGCTCGGCGTCGCGTGCGCTCGGCGGCGACTTCGCTCGCGTCGAGGGCACGGTCGACATGAT
>NZ_JBFWVN010000088.1:0-8163 GCF_050246715.1 Methylocystis sp. | reverse complement strand
AACTTCCGCCGCCTGCTCGCATGGCTGGCGCTTCTGTGGGCCTTGTTCCTGAGCGTCCTCGACGACGCCAACGCCTCAAATCGCCGACTAATCGCCGCTTAAATCGCGTTCTTCACGGGCGACTGTCGCAGGCTCCAGACGCATTCACGAATCATCGATTCATGAATGCGTCCTAACTTTTTGAATTGATGCATCTTCTCCGCCGAACCGGCATCGGCTCGGCGGAAAACGCTTTACGCGTGCGGCCAGCGGCGCTCGCGGAACCAGCTGCGATAGTCGGACATTTTTGAGCGCTGGGTCGCCGGCGCATGGCGTGCGCAGGTCGCCGCCTCGGCGCTCCCGTCAGTCGCGCCCCATCGCAATTCCACGCAGTCGTTGGGATTGTAGCCCATCTCGAGATCCTCGGCGCGGTCGATCACGTCCTTGAGCGAGAGCGTCCAGGCGGAGCCGTCGCTGCGCGTATAGCTAAAGGTGCGGGCCGCGAGTTCGTTCGCGAGCGCACTTTGCAATTGCGCCCTCGCCCCGGCGGGACTTTGTCCAAACGGCATCGCGTAGCGCTCGCTGCGCCGCGCGACGCGATCGGGATAGCCGCGCACCACATCGATCGCGATCAGCAGGCGCAGATCCCGCGCCGGCGTCGAGAAATCCTCCCACGCTCCGGCGGTCGCGAAGATCGCCGGACCGTCCGGCATCGACGCTTCGCCGCGCCCGCCGTTCTGGAACTTTCGCCCGTTTTCGACCGCCGTCGCGCGCGTCTTCACCTGTTCTTCGAGCGCGGCGATCGCCGCCATCATCGCGCGCATCGGATCGAGCGGCTCAGGCGACATCACCTCATCCATGCGGTCGTAGAACTCCTCGGCGCTAAGCTGCGTTTGCTCCTGCGAAAAATCGCCATAGTGCGGATTCTTGGCGATCTCCGAGTTGGTAAGCGCCCGCAATCCGCCACTCTCGCGTTCGATCGGCCGAAAGCGCTTGAAGCCGGGACTGCCGAGCGATGGTCCGTTGGCGAACAGGAAATTGCCGCGCCAGAACCGCTTGCGGGTGACCGACCCATCCGGTTCGGCGTCGACGGCAAGAAAGAGGCCGGCGGCGTCAGCCGTCTGCGGGACGCGCTGCACAAGCATCATCACGTGCCCGTATGGATCGGCATAGGCCGTTCCCGGACGCAGCGCCTCCTGCGTCAGTGGAATTGGATAAAAGTCGGACTTGTCGCTACTTGCCGATGCTCGCACCGATCCGGAATGAACGACGTCGCCCACTGCCCGAAAATAGCCGGCGACGCCTGCCGGCCGCTTCGGCGCAGGCGGTTTGGCGGGCGCGGCCGTCGGAGCGGGCGCGCCTGGCTGGGCCTGTTGAGGCTGCGAGAACAGTTGCTGCAAGATATTCGTAGGCGCCGCTGCGGGCGTCGGCGCCGGCGGCGCGGCAGCCGACGCCATTGCTTGCACGGGCGGCGGCGCGGGCCGGGTCACCTCGGGGTGAAGAATGTCGAACCGCTCATTGCATCTTGGCGCCGCGCCGCCGCCGCCGCGCGAGCAACTCGAATAGGCGAACGGCAGCCCCATCTTGAAGGCGAAATAGGCGCGCAGGAAGTAGACGAAGTCCGCGCAGTCGGGCTTCAGCGACAGGGTGAGCTTGTCTTCGCCGGTTCCGAGATGATTGAACAGCACATTGCGCGACGGATTGCGCAGCACCTCGTGCCACGTCTTCCACGACTGCTCCGCCTCAAGCGGCGCGTCGAACAGCTTGGCGATCCAAGCCGAATATAAATTTTCGGTCTCCCGGTCCCATTTGCTGCGGAGCGCCCAGACGGCGCCTCCCGTCGCGAGCGACGCAGACTTCTTTTGCGCGCTTACCTCGATTTCCTTGGTCATCGCGCCGCAGCCGGAGAAAATGCCGCGGCCTCCAAGCGTCGCGCGCCAGGCGCCGGCGGCTGGCGACGCAACCTCGGCGAACCAGACATAGGGCGGTCCGCCCCGCATCTGGCGCGATCTGGCGGCGACGCGTCCATCAGGGGAGATCAGCGAAAGCTCGCCGTCGACCGGCCTTTCCGCGGCGACGAGAACGCGCAGGGGCGCGCCCTTCCAGGGAACCGCCGGCGACGCCAGGACCGCGATCTCGGCCGTTTCTTCGCAGCCTCCCAATGAAACCTGGGCCTGGGCCGCAGACGATTGAAAAAGAAAGGCCAGAAATGCGCCCGCGATGGACAGGGATGCAGCGAATCGGCGCGCTGAAAACATGTTTGATCCCCCTATTGGACCGCTCTCTCGATTCGTTTCCTGTGAGAGTGTGATTTACAGGCCATAAAGTTGGCAGGAATCAGTCGGCGGACGTGAGAACCGATTTTGCTGCGTCCGACAATCGGCAACCGCAGCAACTGCATCTGCATCCTCTGGTCGAACCAATTTTCACCCTTGATGCGTCGCATGGCGGCGAAGGCATCGTCGATGTCCGACTTCGAATGATTTGAGACGGTGGGCGTGGCGATTTAATGGTGGTCGCCCATCATCGGCTTAACCGAACGGCGCAACAATGTACCGAATTGATTTTATTAGCTAAAGTTCCTGAAGGCCTACCGAACTATTTCGGCGTCAACTGCTTTAGCTCCGAAAAAAAGCCCTGGGTCTGGCCGGCGCGGCCTCCTCTAGCGACGATTTGCGCCGTGAGCCGCTTGAGGTGCGAAAGGCCACTCTGACCTCGCTGTTGACCAAGGCACATGCCGGCATCCGCATCAGCGATCACATCGAGGCAGACGGCGAGACCGTCTTCCGCCATGCCTGCTGTCTCGGGCGTGAGAGCATCGTCTCCATGCAGCGAAGCAAGCGGGCGCCGCCTCAACCGGTCTTGGTCAGCCATGCTCCCTCCAAAGTATCTGTCTCACGCTTCCGGGAGCGAGG
This sequence comes from Methylocystis sp., assembly GCF_050246715.1. NCBI lineage: Bacteria > Pseudomonadati > Pseudomonadota > Alphaproteobacteria > Hyphomicrobiales > Methylocystaceae > Methylocystis > Methylocystis sp. The sequence goes on along the minus strand of NZ_JBFWVN010000088.1, from coordinate 5,269 downwards.
ACGAAAATGCAGCCCCGGCGCGGTCGCTGCTCGCGGAACCTCATCCGCAGCTGCTACTTGCTTAGGACCAATCCTACGGGCCCGCGCGCTGCAACCGCGCCGTCAGCGCTGCCGGATCACGAGCCGCCTTCTCTGCGAGCGCAAGCATCAAGGCGATTCGCGCCTTTCCCGGATCATTGATCGGCGACAAGATCGCACCCAGTTTTTGCAAGCTCGCCCCGCCCCCTTCTCCGCCGTAGGCCGGCCGAATCTGGCCGCGATTGACGCGGCTGGTGACGAGGATCGGCACGCCCTTGGCGCGGGCGCGGGCGATGGCGTCGTACATCGGATGGCTCACATTGCCGATGCCGTAGCCTACCACCACGACACCGGCCGCCTTGTTGGCGACGGCCGCGTCGAGCAGGGCGCCGGTGCTTCCGGGATAGTCCATCACCACCGGCACGGAAGGCAGCGCGCCCGGCAGATCGAAGGACTGGCCCCGATCGGGACGCGCCCGCCAGTAGACCTTGTTTCCTTCCACCGTCCCGAGCCAGCCCCACGCCCCGCCATCGAAGGTGTCGATGTTGCCGGCGTCGACTTTCCGCGCGGCGTTCGCCGCGATGATGCGGCCGTTGAGGGTCAGCGTCACGCCGCGGCCCGCGGAGCGCGGGTCGGCGGCCTGACGAACGGCGTTAAGCAGATTCAGCGGCCCGTCCGGCCAGGGGCTCGACGCATCGCGCATCGATCCCGTCAGCACGATCGGCTTGTCGGTATGGCGTGTCAGTTCAAGAAAATAGCCCGTGTCTTCCATGGTGTCGGTGCCGTGCACCACCACGACGCCGGCGATCGCCGGGTCCGCGGCCGCCTTCGCCACCGCGCGCGCGATCGCAAGCCATTGCGACGGCTGCATGTCGCGCGAATCGATGTTCGCCACTTCGGTGACGACAATGTCCGCAATCCCTTTCAGGCCCGGCACGCTCTCAAGCAACTGGTCCGCTCCGAGCGTGGGCACCGCCTGGCCAGTCTTCGGATCGATTTTCTGGGCGATGGTGCCGCCGGTCGTGATGACCGCGACCCGGGGCTTGTCCTGTCCGACCGCCGGAACGCTCGTCGCTGATAGCACAACCAACCAGACCAAAGACAATACGGCCCATGTGGCTTGTCGCGTTTTTAACTCGAACATACACTCCCGTTGGTCACCAGGCTTCAGAACACGCCTGATCATCCGACATTCTCCATCTTACTATAATATAAGAAATTTAAGCCCCCGAACGGGGAACCTCAAGTCAATTTTCGTCTTCAGTCGCCGTCAGATTCGGCCTGCCGTTTTGCATGCGCTCCAGAACAATCAATCGCCATTCTGATCTTGCCTTCGAGCTTGGCGATCCAACAATTCCGATCTACGCCAGCAAAATCCCTTTCACGGCATTCGGCTGGGATACATATGAATAGTATTTCGTCGAAAGACCGAACTGCTCCTCTAGAGTATCCGTTATGCGCAAGTGGCGTTGACCAGGAGACCATGGCTGCCTTTCGCGATTTGCCACTCGCTGATCCTTGCGTAGCTGTCGTAGTCAACCTCTCCTTCCTGGAAGGGAACAACGAGCGGCGCAAAAGCGCCTTTCATAGCGCCGAGGTTGGGAACGGTCATCGCATTCTCCCGCAGGCCGTTGATGGCTTGCCCCGAAGGTCCTGGCCGAAAATCCCGAGGCGCGGCGTTCCGCTTTCCGGCGCGGTTCATCGCGGCCGGCCTTGTTGCTCTTCCACCACTTTCTGCGAAAACATGGAAGTGGCGGCATGAACGATGGCCTCACGCCAAATTCCGAGCCGGTCCTAACGGGCCACGTCCCGTTCGCCGGTCGTCAGCCCGAGCCAAAAGCAAGCGTCGGCGAGGAAATATGCAGTTGAAACGCCTTTTGCAGTTTCTGTTGGCAGGAACTCTCGCCTTCGCGGGGGTAATCACCGCCATAGCCGTGATGCTCAATCAGCTCGAGCGAAAGGTGGAGGATGCGCAACGCCGCCGTTATGACACCTACCTGCTCGCCGACGAGCTACGACAGTCTTCCGATGATTTGACCCGATTTGCGCGCATGTATGTGGCGACGGGGGACGATCGCTACCTGCGGTACTATTGGAACATTCTCGATATCAGGAATGGCAAGATCCCTCGCCCCGAAAGGCTATGAGGGCGTCTATTGGGATTTAGTTGTCGGCAACGTCATTCCTGAGCCCGTCGCCGAGAAAAAAGGCGGCGTCTCGCTCGAAGCGCGTCTGCTTCAGGCTGGCATGACCGTCGATGAATTCAGCAAACTCAAGGAAGCTCAAAACCTGTCGAACGAGCTGGCCCGCCTCGAAACAGTGGCTATGAACGCCTTCAAAGGCCAATTTGACGACGGCACGGGCTCGTTCCAGAAGCAAGGCGACGCCGATCCTGTCCTAGCGAACAAGATTCTCAACGACGAACGTTACAACGATTACAAGTCGCGAATTATGCAGCCCATCAGCGAGTTCCTCTCGATGGTGGATCGCCGGACCACATCGCAACTCGATGATCTCAATCGACAGTCTCAAGGGCTCCTCGTCGGAATCATAGGCCTTTCCGCTGCTTTCTTCGCGGTCATGTGCCTGATGGTTTGGATGGTTTTGCGAAACGTGCTCGGCAGAAGCGCAGGATTGATGCAAGCGGTCCACGAGATCAGCGCGGGAAATCTAGACGCACGCACTAATGTTTCAGGCAACGATGAAATCGGCGTTCTCGGCAGCGCGATTGACGCGATGGCCAATAATTTGAAAGCTGCAATAGACCACGCAAACAACAAGGCTAAGGAGGCTCGGGAACAAGCCGTTAAACTGAGCGAGGAACGTCATCACTCCGAAAAGCTGCTTCACAATATTTTGCCGGGCTTGATTGCAGATCGCTTGCGTAAAGGCGAATCAATGATCGCCGAAACCTTCCCCGAGGTTACAGTGCTGTTTGCTGACATCGTCGGCTTCACGGAGCTTTCAGCGCGTTTGGGGCCGCGCGAGATCGTCAACATGCTCAATGACGTTTTCGGTCGCTTTGACAAACTCGTTGGCGAGTATGGGCTTGAGAAGATCAAAACGATCGGCGACTGCTATATGGTTGTCGGCGGCGTTCCCGAACGCGATCCGCTTCACTGCCAGAAGGCGGCGGATTTTGCGATTGCCGCTCTGCATGCCTTCGAGGACTACGCTTCCGATTTTGCTCAACCTCTCAGCATTCGGATCGGAATGCATACAGGCACCGTGGTCGCCGGCGTCGTTGGCACCCAGAAATTCGCATATGATCTTTGGGGCGACGTCGTGAATATCGCGAGCCGCTTCGAGTCTTCAGGAAAACCGAACCGGATACATGTGTCGGATAGCGTCCGTTTTCGCCTTGCGGACGATTTTGCCTTCGAAGAAGGCGAAGACGTCAACATGAAGGGCAAGGGCATCATGAAATCCTGGTTCATGCTCGGGCGCAAGGATGGCGGAAACGTTGTTCATCTCAAGACGCTTCCCGCCAGCTGAAATTCTATCCAAATATGACGATTCGCCTTCACGTCACGCCCGATCTACGCCTGAATGTGGCCGTCGAGACGGAGGCGAAAATGACCCAAGCCAAGCAAAAGTAGCCCGCCCGCAACCCCTTCATCGCCAAAAAGGCTGAGAGCTCTCGCCGCGCAAAGAGGACGATCGCGCGACCCTTACGGCCGCGTCGAACGGATCGCAAGCCGCGGACTATCTGTTGTCATTCAAGGAAGAAGCGGAACAGGCAAAGGAAGCTGTCGAAGACAGCGCATGGCAAAGGGCCCCGCGCGGCCAAACGCGGGGCTTTTCTCTTCCACCACCATCAGACGGCTGCAGCGAGCAGATAACGCCGTTACTTTATCGCAGCGGCCTTCAATTTGGAGAGCGGACGGATTTTGACGCGGACGCTTGCGGGCTTCGCCGCGGCGGGCACCATCTCGCCCGTCGCGGGGTTACGAACCAGCGTTCCCGCCTTGCGCGCCGGCACCTTGCGAAGCGTTACTTTTAGAAGGCCCGGCAAGGTGAACTCGCCAATGCCCCGCGGGTGAACCGACCCTAGAAAAACCTTTTCCAGCGTTCCGTAGACGCCTACGGCGGTCTTGCGAGGAATGTCGTTCTCTTCGGCGATCAGGTTGATGAGCGCCGACTTCGTGTATGTCTCTTTGACTGGCCGAAGCGCCGCCGGCTCCGCCTTGCCGACCTTCCCGCTTGCCGCCGTCACCGTTTTTTTCGCTCTAGCCATACGATGTCCTTTGCCGAATTAGAGCCTGCATTATACTTCACGCGCACTATGTCGATTGCTAACGATTTCATTGGTGATTCGCAAACCGGCGTCCGCCGATCGCCTCGCTTGCGGTGCGGCGCAGCGAATGATTCTAGCTGGCTCCGCCCCTCTCTTCGACGCACCGGGGCGGCGCGCCGATTGAGAGGAGGACCGCCGCATGGCGCATCGACGGCGCAACGCGCGCCTCATTGCGGCGTTTTCATTTGCTGCTACGCCTGTAAAATCAATGTGCTAATAAGCAAATTCCCTAAACCGCATAACAGGGAATTATTTTGACGGAACAGGGATTTTGATCCAGCGAACAGGGAATTTAATCGGGCAAACAGGGAGCCAGATGGCCATTCGCCCCAACCAGTCGCGACATATCTCAAGATTCGCGGCAGGCTCCGCCTCAGCGAGGAGCATTAACGCGGCGCGCAAGGCGGATCAATTTTACGGTAGGGACAGGCCACCCTCGCGTCAGAAGCGGATGCATTGAAGTTGGCGGTTACCTTCCCAATTCCTTTCGAATGGAAGGGAGACACGCCAAGCAAAGGTGTGGACGCGTTTTTTAATTCAGGAATGTCCGCGCGCCTTTCCATGAAACGTAAGCATAGGGATAGGGAGGCACATATGCGTAAGCTGTTTGGTTGTCTTCTCGCCGGTTGTGCTCTCACTGCTTCTAGCGCGTCGACTTTCGCGTTTGAAGCTATGCTTGCCAACAACTTCGCCCTGTATCCGCGTCCTTATTCGCATGAGGGTATGATGACCCTAGGCGCAGGCGAATACGTCGATATTGACAGATGCGACCATGGTTGGTGCGCGGTCACGCACGGTGCGCACTCAGGTTATATCCATACCAACCATCTAGCATTACAGTTGCGAATTTTTATGAACTCTGAATCACTGGCTCACCATGATTCGTCATGGGAGCGTGGTGATGGCGGGCGCTTCGATTGAAACGACGCTGGAGCTTTGGGCGTCGTCGTTGCG
>NZ_JBFWVN010000087.1:0-8201 GCF_050246715.1 Methylocystis sp. | reverse complement strand
TCTTCGGCAATCTCAAGGAGTTCAAACGCATCGCGCTCCGAGCCGACAAAACCGATCAGAGCTTCGCCGCCATGATCCACATCGCCGCCGCCGTCATAAACTCCCGATGAATCTCAACAGGCCCTAGAACGTCGTTGATCGTCTTCGGCTCGTTTCCTTTGCGGTTAAAAAGGTCGACTTCGAAGATCAACGACTTTCCGCTGGTGGCGGCGTCGAGAACAAAGGAGAGCGGCGTATTCGAGATGATGCCGCCATCCCAGTAATAATCAGACCCGATTTGGATCGGCGGGAATCCCGGCGGCAACGCGCCGCTCGCCATGATATTCTCAGGGCCGATCCGGGTCTCACGATTGTCGAAACAAACCACCTGTCCTGTTTTCACATTCACAGACCGAAGGCTCAGTCGCACGGAGCCTGAATTGATCATGTCGAAGTCGACGTGCTGTTCGAGCAGCTTGCGCAATGGCGAGGTGTCATAGAAGCTGGTGTCCCCGACGCCGACAAGTTCATCGAACGAAAAATCAACGCGCGGCAAAAAAAATCCCGGAACCCCGAGGGTAAAGCACCGTAAGGCGCTGAGCGATGCATAGAGGTTTTGGCCGCTTGCGCCCGAAAAAGCAAAGGCCGCCGGCGGGTAATCCGCCGTCACGCTTTCCCAAAAGGAACGCAGCTTCGCTACGCGACTCTCCGGCGGATTCCCGGCTATGATCGACGCGTTGATCGCTCCGATCGAAACGCCGACGATCCAATCGAATTCAATCCCCGCGCGCGAGAGACTCTCAAAGGCTCCCGCCTGATACGCGCCCAACGATCCACCGCCTTGGAGCACGAGAATCGTGTCATCATATTCCTTATCAAGCCCAAGCTGATTTTTCATCTTCGATGTCCGGGTTGCGAATTTGGCGTGAGCCTTTGTCGTTCGTGAACGCGGCGCGCCGGAGCCAGGCCTGTTTCTCGCGCACCCGGTTGATCCCCCGCGCAGGAGTTGGACCTAATCGCGCATTGCAATGGCTTCGCCGCGCCGACACGCTTTGATCTTCGCGGTTCGCCATGTTGGCGCTCCCCGAGCGATCGCCAGAGCGATCAAAATAATATGAATCCGAATTCGGCGCGACGTCTTCAGGCAAGATAGTCAAAGACGATCTGGCCGAGGCCGAGTGTGAGATCGACCGCAATATGGGCGGCGCCAAGGACTTCGCGCACCGGTAGATCAGCGGACGGGCGCCAGCGCCCGGATGACGATCGAGCGAGGCTGGCCCCGCATAAGCGCCTTTCAAAACAATGTCCTCGAGACGATAATCGACGCGCTCCAGAATTCGCGGCTGGCCGTCGACAGCGGAATGATCTTTGGGAGCTAGCTTGGCGTCGTCATCGCCTTGAGGATCTCGTCGTCATCCAGGCTCTCGCGGTTATAGCCCCTAACGCCGTTCGCGACCCGCACGGGTTCGTAGCGGCGCGAGCCGATCGGAGCGTTACGCGAATTCGTCGTGATACGACTCTCTTGTCAAGTTCCCTGCAGCAGTCGAAGATGGTTAGCAAACCTCGTTTGGACGACAGATGAACGACATATCTGGAATGGCGCACACACGAGCCCGCAAGATTCGACGACAGCGTGAACGATGTTCCCGCATCGATGGCGGTAGGCCCGTTCGGGCTGCGCAATCCCGTGCGGGTCCACGAGCCGCCTCCTCGACGCGCTCGTTCGAGCGCAATGTCGATGAGGCGACAGAGATCGGCGCGGCGGCATGGATATCGGGCATTAGGGACTCTTGCCTTGATTGTCATGAGGCAGAAACCTATCCTTCGCAAAGTAGTTTTGCAGTCGGGTCGCTCGTCGACCGACCTCCGATGCGGAGCGAAATTCACGTCACGCCATTCTCCTGTGTCGACTAAGAAAGATCATCTCACTGAGAAAGATCGTTCACATGCAGCCGAGCCATGCAGCGCGGCGCCCTTTCGCGAAGACCTTGAGGAGCGTCAAGACGCTTCTGCCGAAGGCGGCAATGTTGTTGCTGGCGGGCTGTTCTGGCGGCGTGCTCGATCCCAAGGGGCAAATCGCCGCCGAGGAGAGTAAAATTCTGCTCAATTCAGTCGGAACCATGCTGATCATCGTCGTGCCGACCCTCTTGGCGACGTTCGCTTTCGGCTGGTGGTTCCGCGCATCCAATAAAAAGGCGCGCTACCTTCCGGATTGGGTGTTCTCTGGGCGATTGGAACTCGTCAACTGGGGCTACCCGCTGCTCATCATTCTCTTTCTCAGCGGATTGATCTGGATCGGCTCGCACCGGCTTGATCCTTTTCGGCCCATTGCCGCAACAGGCGAGGAGCTCGAGGTGCAAGTGGTGTCGCTCGATTGGAAGTGGCTCTTCATCTATCCCCGGCAATCGGTTGCGAGCGTGAATGAGCTCGTGCTGCCGGTGAAGGCTCCCGTCCACTTCTCCCTTACCTCTGCGACTGTGATGAACTCGTTCTTCGTGCCGCAGCTCGGCGGCATGATCGCCGTCATGCCCGGTATGATGACCCAATTGCATTTGAAGGCCGATCACATTGGCGATCTTTGGGGCCTCTCCACTCAATTCAGCGGCGACGGCTTCGCGGGGATGCGCTTTAACGTGCGGGTCGTCTCGCAAGACGATTTCGATCGCTGGGTCGAAGACGCGCGAAAGGGTGCGTGCGATCTCGATAACGCCGGCTACGCCGCTCTTCAGCGTAAGAGCCAGAGCGTGCGTCCTTTCTTCTATCGCTCGGTCGTTCCTGCGCTGTTCGCTCAAATCTTGAAAGGGAAATTCGCGCCGTCGAACGTGATGGCCGAGCCGGCAGCCGCCGCTGTCCCATGCCCGGAGGCGACGCAATGAAATTCCTTGGCAATCTGTCGTGGGACGCGATCCCATGGAATTCGCCGCTTCCATTGATCGCGGGCGCCGTCGTCATCGCGATCTGCATCGGCATCGCAGCATGGGTCGTCCTCGCCGGCCACCTCCCCTATCTTTGGAAAGAGTGGATCACCAGCGTCGACCACAAGCGCATCGGCGTCATGTATATTCTGCTCGGTCTCGTCATGATGCTGCGCGGATTCGCCGACGCGATCCTGATGCGCTCGCAGCAGGCCTACGCATTTCGCGCGCAAGGCTATCTCCCGCCTGAGCATTTTGATCAGATCTTCAGCTCCCACGGAACGATCATGATCTTCTTCAGCGCGATGCCGCTGACGATCGGGCTGATGAACTTTGTCATTCCGTTGCAGCTCGGCGTGCGCGACGTGGCCTTTCCGACGTGGAACTCGACGAGCTTGTGGCTCACCGCCACCGGCGCACTGCTGGTCAATATCTCGCTGGTCGTCGGCGTGTTTTCACGCGCCGGATGGCTGCCCTACCCGCCGCTTTCCGAACTGGAGTTCTCACCCGACGTGGGCGTCGACTATTATCTGTGGGCGCTGCTCATCTCCGGCGTCGGCACGCTCGTGACGGGGATCAATTTTGTCACCACCATCCTCAAGATGCGCGCGCCGGGGATGGGCTACCTCAGAATGTCGATGTATTGCTGGACTGCGCTCGCGTCCAATCTGCTGATCGTCGCCGCCTTCCCGATATTGACGGCGACGCTCGCCATGCTCGCCCTCGATCGCTATCTCGACTTTCATTTTTTCACGACTGCCGGCGGCGGCAATATGATGATGTTCATCAATCTGATCTGGGCCTGGGGACATCCCGAAGTCTATATCCTCGTGCTGCCCGCCTTCGGCGTATTTTCCGAGGTCATCTCGACATTTTCCAACAGGCCGCTGTTCGGCTATCGGTCGATGGTGCTCGCGACTCTTGGCATCTGCATCATCTCTTATCTCGTCTGGCTGCATCACTTTTTCACAATGGGAGCTGGCGGGACCGTCAATGCCGCTTTCGGCATCGCCACCACGGTGATCGCCGTCGTCACCGGCGTTAAAGTCTTCAATTGGCTGTTCACCATGTATGGCGGGCGCATTAGCTACAAAACGCCGATGCTCTGGGCGATGGGCTTCCTCGTAACATTCGTCATCGGAGGAATGACAGGCGTTCTCCTCGCGGTGCCTCCAGCAGATTTTCTTCTGCACAATAGCCTCTTCCTCGTCGCCCATTTCCATAACACCATCATCGGCGGCGTGGTGTTTGGGGTTTTCGCGGGCGTCGCCTACTGGTTCCCGAAAGCTTTCGGCTTTCGCTTGAACGAAGCCTGGGGCGTCGCGGCGTTCTGGCTCACGCTCGCCGCCTTCTACGCCGTTTTCGTTCCGCTCTATATGCTGGGGCTGCTCGGCATGACGCGGCGCATGCAGCACTATGACATAGAGATGTGGCGGCCTTGGGTGCTCACAGCGATGGTCGGTATTGGCCTTTTCACCCTTGCCCTGATTTGCCAGGTGATTCAGCTCGTCGTCAGCATCCGTCAACGTGATCAATTGCGGGACGAGACCGGCGATCCCTGGAACGGTCGCACGCTTGAATGGGCGACGCCGTCGCCGCCGCCGAAATTCAACTTCGCGCTGCAGCCGAATGTGCTCGGCGAAGAGCCCTATTGGCAGATCAAGCAGCGTGCGATCGCAAATCAGCAGAACGACGAACGCTATGAAGCGATCATGGCGCCAAGAAACAATGCGACGGGATTTGTGACGGGCTTTTTCGCGACCGTCACAGGCTTCGCCATGGTGTGGCGGATCTGGTGGCTGGCCGTTCTCGGCCTTGCCGCCGCCTATGTCGTATTCGTCTGGTATGCGTGGCGCGACATTCCGGAGGAGGAAATTTCGGCTGACGAAGTGGCGCGCGTTGATCGGGCCCATCGCAAGAGGCGCGCCGAACGGTTCGCGCAAGATTCGGAAAGGGGCGAGACGGCATGACTTCGATCGAGGCGTCAACGTCTACGCACGGCCGACCGATAGATCCTTACGAGCTCGGCCACGCCGATGTGTTAGCGACCGGCCATGGTGAGGCGGGGCCGGCTTCGAAGCGCGTCGTCATCGCCTTTGGCTTCTGGATCTTCCTGCTTAGCGACATCGTTATGTTCTCCGCCTTCTTCGCGGCGCATGCGGTATTGCAGACCGCAACCGACGGCGGACCATCCGGTCGAGACCTGTTTAATCCGACCAATGTCGCGATCGAAACCGCGTGTCTGCTCGTTTCAAGCTTCACATGCGGCCTCTCGGCAGTGGCGACGAATGCGCGCAATTTCTTCTGGACGCAGGCGATGCTGCTGGCGACGGGCCTGCTCGGTCTCGCGTTCCTATCGTTCGAGGCGCATGAATTCTCCGGCATGATCGCGAGCGGCGCCGGACCGGAGCGCAGCGCCTTTCTCTCGTCCTTCTTCGCGCTCGTCGGCCTGCATGGCCTGCACGTCAGCGTCGGCCTGCTCTGGCTCGGAACGATGATGGCGCAGCTCATCGTAAAGGGTTTTGGCCCCATTCTCTACAGGCTGATCTGCTTCAATCTTTTCTGGCATGTGCTCGACATCATTTGGATCGCGATCTTCACCGTCGTCTATTTGATTGGAGAAGGCCGATGAGCAAAGTCGAAGGACGGAACGCCAAGGACGTCGCGCCTGGGTTCATGGACGCGCCGGGCCGCAGCGTGCGCGAGGGCGTGCTCTCCTATGCGACGGGCTTCGCGCTCGCCGCCGCGCTCACCGTGGGGTCCTTCGTTCTGGTTCGGACGAATCTGATCTGGGGTCCCGGCATCGTCATGGCGCTCGTCGCCCTGGCGATCGCTCAGATTGGCGTGCATCTGGTCTTTTTTCTGCATCTCACCACCGCCCCGGACAACACCAATAATTCGCTCGCCCTCGCGTTTGGCGTGCTGATCGTCACGCTCGTCGTCGGCGGCTCCTTATGGATCATGTCCCATCTCGATCAGAACATGATGCCCGGCCATGCAGTGGCGCAGATGGATCTCGAGAATCTTGCAGAGGCGAACGCGGTGCGCGCGAAGGGCGTCGTCGGTCCGCTCGCGCAGGATAGATTCGGGGCGCAGGTCTCAGGCGTCGTTACGACCGTTCAATGCGATACAGGCATGCATGTCGAAGCCGGACAGGTTTGCGCCGAGATTGATCCGCGGCCCTATCAAGCCGCTGTCGATCTGAAGACCGCCGAACTGCGCGCGGCCGAGAACCGGCTTGAGAGCGATCAGAAAAAGTTTGGCGCCGCACGTACGGCTTTGGAGCGCACGAAGGCTGCGGGCGCGCGACGGAGGTCGGCCGGCCGACTGCGCAGGTCCGTCGAAAGACTAGAGGCGCTTGTTGAGCGCGACGCAACCGGCGTCTCGCGCGCCCAAGAGGCGCTCGCCTCGGCCAAGACAGACTTCGCGCAAACGCGCATTGTGTCCCCGATCGAAGGGACGATCCGCGAGCGGAACGTCAATTCTGGCCAAAAGGTTTCGGCGGAGACAAAGACGCCGCTGTTTGTCATCTCTCCGGATTCAACCCATATCGACGCTACGGTCGACGCGGCGCAAAGCAGCCGGATTTCGGTTGGCGACAAGGCCGTCTTCACCGTCGACGCCCTGCCAAATCTGACATTTTCCGGCACGGTGACGAAGATCGAACCGCCGCGAGATGGCGCAGAGGCGTCCGTCGACATTTCGGCGCCCGATCCAGATCATGTGCTTGAGCCGGGCATGACGGCGACGGTGCGCATTCTTGCGCAATAGCGCGATTTTCATCGGCGCACCGAAAAGTCGCGTCCTGAATGGCGGTCCGCGATTGGGCGAAGACGCCTCGAAGGCGAATTGTCTTGCTTGACGAGGGAGCGCCATTGGGAGGCGGCAAGCTCAACGTGGAGAAGACGCTGAGCCATCCGAACCGGACCGATCGCTCGGAGCTGAAGAGGCGGCGACGCCGGATTTGGCCGAGGACGGTGAAGCTCGGCGCTGAGAGCCTCCGGGACTCCGGAGGCCTCCACCTATTTTTTTACAAGCGGACGTCATCGGGGCGAGGGGAGCCGGCGCATGAAGAAAGCAACAAAAATCGCGATTGGCGTCGCAGCCGCCGTCGGCGCTGCGGCCGCTGGTGCGATCTACATGAACTGGAACGCATTCGTTCCGATCGCGGCCATGGGAATCAATTATGTGCGCTACCTCAACGCGCCCAAGGGCGAGCTGACAGTCGAGACCGCGCAGGATCTTGATCACGCAAATATGGCGAACGGCGCTCGCCCGCTGCCGCCGGACGATGGCCTCTGGCCGAGCTACAACAAGACCCTCGCCTCCGACCGCTTCTCCTCCCTGAACGAGATCGACCGCGAGAACGTGAGCCGGCTCAAAGTGCTCTGCACCTATGACACAGGCCAATACACCGGCTTCAACTCAGGCCTCGTCATGGTGGACGGCGCTGTGCTTTTTGCGACCGAATTCGACACATTCTCCATCGACCCGCTCACATGCCGTGAAAACTGGCGCAAGCACGAGAACTATGCGCCGGCGACGCCGCAAGGCGTGAATCGCGGCGTCGCCTATCTCGACGGGCGCGTGTTTCGCGGCCTGCAGGACGGGCGCGTGCTCGCCTATGACTTCAAGACAGGCGAACGTTTGTGGGAGACCGCGATCGCCGATCCGAAGAAGAGCGAGAGCGCGCCAGCGGCCCCGATCGCCTGGAACGGCCTCGTCTTCATCGGCAACGCCGGCGGCGACTTCAAAGGCGTGAAAGGACGCATGTATGCGCTCGACGCGGCGACCGGGCGGATCGTCTGGGAATTCTACCTCGTTCCCAAGCAGCCGGGAGATCCGACCCGCGGACCGGAAGGCGCGACGCCGCTGAACACGTCCAGCTGGAATCAGGCGCCCGGCTCGCCAATCTCGGGCGGCGCCACCTGGACCTCCTACACGCTCGATCCCCAAACCGGCCTGCTCTATGTTCCAGGCGGCAATCCGGCGCCGGATTTCGCCGCCGCTCTACGGGGCGGCGAAAATCTCTTTTCGGATTCGGTGGTCGTGCTCGACGCGAAAACCGGCGCCTATCACACGCATTTCAAGATCGTCGGCAAGGACTGGCACGACTGGGACGTCTCCAGCGCGCCCGCGCTGGTCACGACCGCATCGGGCAGGCGCATGATGCTCGTCGCGCCTAACATTACAGTTGCGAATTTTTATGAACTCTGAATCACTGGCTCACCATGATTCGTCATGGGAGCGTGGTGATGGCGGGCGCTTCGATTGAAACGACGCTGGAGCTTTGGGCGTCGTCGTTGC
>NZ_JBFWVN010000086.1:0-8244 GCF_050246715.1 Methylocystis sp. | reverse complement strand
CGCCCGCGCCATATTCATGGGTATGACAAAAGCGAAAACGCCCGTTGTCGACGCTGACCCTAAAGCTATCGCCAGATGGGACAATGAGGGCGGCGCGCCCGCATCGGGCGACCGGTCTATAGTCCAACGCCCGCGCGACAACGACCAGCGCGCCAAGTTCATCGTGGACGTGGCGACGTGCGATGCCCATCCCCAAGAGCTGGCAAAAAAGAGTAACAAAAAGCACATTGTAGGTTCAGTAGGGGACGCTGCAAGAACAGCATCCCTAAGCGCAGAAAGACGCAAAGAAATCACTAGCAAGGCAGCTGCTGGTCGCTGGCGAAAAGGTCAGGCGGCTCCGGTGAAGAAAAAGCCTGCTTAGCCGTGTGGTCGACGATGCCATCACTAATGCCGCGCATAGTCACCTCTTCGACGCAGACGACAGCAGATCGGCTCGGTGTAGGACCTACGAGCACGCCGGGGCTTCTGAAAGTTCCGTGAACTTTCCGCTGGGCCGCGCACATTTCAGGCCCGAGAGAGCTGTTCGACTTCTGCTTTAGCCGGAGGTCGAACAGCAGAGTCGAGCGCCATATGCGCGATTATAGAATGCTCAGGTTGAAGAGCATTCTATCTTCGGCTGCACTCCTATTTCGGCTTCACTGTGTATTTGCCGCGATCCTGATATTTGCAATGCGATTTAGTCGGAGTTCCAAGCTGAAAATGGCAGGGGTTTCGCTGCGTGCAACGCTTGCGCCGCTGCCGAGCGCGACCCGTGTTTGAAGCTGAGCTAAACTCATACTCGTTGTTCGTTTTTTGCTGTGTGAATGAAGTGACGACCGACATCGACGCGGCAGTGAACGCTTCCAATATGGGCGGGAACGTCGCGGCCTTTCCTCGAGGGCCGTTAAATGACGCCGGAAAAAAGACGTGGGGCGAGACGCTGGGGCGCGATCAGAGCAGCGCCTATATCAACGAGCCGGCGACGAACTCCGCCTTTATCGCCGAGTTTCGTCATGCGCGGCTTTCCGAGCCGACTTACACTTTTCGATGGCGCCTCGCTTGGCTTCACCGCCCCGAACGTCGATCTCTCCCTGGCCGATCCAATCGCCGACAAGAGTTCCTCGTTTCGAAACTCGACCGAACTACATTACGGCGCTCGACCGCCGGAAAACGCAGGCGGGGCGTCGGCAACCATTGTCGCGTCGCGGTCACTAGGAACCTCCGCCAAGGCCTGGCTTCAGAGTTGCTGCTTTCGCGTCGTATTGACCGCCGCGCCAACGAAATGTCCAGTGCTCGAACATCGTTCTCCATGCTGATCAGGAGGCGTTTTCGGTAACGGAATTGTATCCAGGTTGCGGGTCATATGCGCACCATGGATGTAGCGAAGTCGCAAAATTTTATCTTCTCGGCGCACAATCGCCGCGAAATTTCATTGCAGGTTTTTTGCAGCGGCGCTGCGAGACTTTGGTTCCATTTGTAATTTTCCTGATGCCGCCGGCAGGCGCATTCTTGCAGGAACGGGTTTGCAAAATTTTGCTGGTTGAGTAGTATTGTAGCGTAGTTTGGCGCAGTGTTGGCGAGTTTACAAATTACGGCAAGATTAAAGCAACCGTGCCGTTTGCGTGTAATTGTTTGTCTGCACATTGTTATTTGCCGGCCGTGAGACTTTTCGCAGTGTGGGCCTTTCCGCATATCGTTTCTTTTTCAACGCCATGATGCGAGCTGCGCGGATTGCAGCTTGTCTTGCGGCATCGCCGGCGCAAGCTCTTGCCCATGAGCAGCGACGACTCTTCCGACCTTCGACTCCGCGCCGGAAAAATTCGTGATCGAGGCAGCGGCGCGGCGCGGCGACCGCGCTCCTTCGTCGCGCAGGTGATGAAGGCCGTGACGAAGGCGAAGGGCGGCGGGATCGGGCCGGCGCCGACGCGCGGCGGGCGTGCCGATCGTCGGCGAGATGGCGCGTCGGGTCGGCCCCGGAAAGGGAGGTGTTGCCGCATCGGTCGGGGGCAAGCGGCGGCGGATCGACTGAAGCTCGCGGCGGAGGGGCGCGGGCCGAGCCAGCGGATGCGCCGCGTCGTGGTGAAGGCGCGGATCGTTCGGTTGAAACTGGGGAGCAAGGGAGCCGACGCGCATCTACGCTATTTGCAGCGCGACGGGACCGACCGAGAAGGAGAGAAAGGGAGGCTCTACGGCGCGTCGACTAACGTCGCGGACGGGCGCGCCTTTCTGGATCAAGGCCGCGAGGATCGGCACCAGTTTCGATTCATCGTCGCGCCCGAAGACGGCGATCAGCTGAGCGACCTTTGCGCCTTCACCCGCGGCGTGATGAACCAGATGGAGGAGGACCTCGGCACAAAGCTCGATTGGGTCGCCGTTGACCACTTCAACACCGGCCATCCACATAGCCATGTCGTTGTCAGGGGAAAGGACGAGACGGGCAAGGATTTGATCATCGCCCAGGATTACATCACGGACGGGATCAGATTGCGCGCGCAAGAGCTCGCGACGCTCGAATTGGGACCTGAGACCGACCTGGAGCTGCGATCGAAACTCACGGCGGAAATCGCCGCCGAGCGTTTCACCCGGATCGATCGAGCGATGCTCGCCGAGGCCGGCGAGGGACCCCTCGACCTGCGGCCCGAGACGGGCCAGGTCAGCGCCGACTTCGATCTGACGCTACGCATCGGCAGATTGCAGACGCTGTCGCGCTATGGCCTCGCAACGGAGAGCGAGCCGGGCGTGTGGAAACTGTCTGAGCACATGGAGCGGATGCTGCGGGAACTCGGCGAGCGCGGCGACATCATCAAGGCGATCAATCGGGCGCTGACGGCGCGGGGCGAAGAGCGCGCCCTGGAAAGCTATTCCCTTCATGGCGAGGACGCCAAAGCCCCGATCAAGGGCCGCGTGATCGACAAGCGGCTGACTGATGAACTCGGAGAGCGACTTGGCGTCGTCGTCGACGGCGTTGACGGGCGTGTCCATCACGTCGCGCTCGGCTCCGAGGCGATGTCGAACGCCGCCGAGGAAGCCTCTATCGGATCGATCGTGGAGATCGTCCCTGCGCCAGCCGGGCCGCGACCGGCGGACCGCAACATCGCCCAACTCGCCGGCGCCTCGGGCGAGTATCGCCCCAGCATCCACCGCGCCATCGCCGAGGCGAGCCGCGTGCGCGTTCGGGGCGGCGACTATGGGGCCTATGTCGAGAGTCATGTCCGTCGGCTGGAGGCGCTGCGCCGGGCGGGGATCGTGGAGCGGATCGACGCCGACCATTGGCGGCTGCCGGCGGACTTTGAGACGCGCGGCGCCGACTACGACGCCCAGCGGCGCGGACGGATGACGCTACGCGTTCTCTCCAACCTCGACCTCGAATCCCAGATTGACGCCAACGGCGCGACCTGGCTCGACCGGGAACTCGCCTCTCCCAACCGTACAGGGCTCACCCATGCCGGCTTCGGCGCGGAGACCGAGGCGGCGAAGCAGCGGCGACGGGAGGCGCTTGTCGCCAAAGGCCACGCCTGGCGCGCACAGAATGGCGGCATACGAGCGCCCAAGGACCTCATCGCGCGGCTGGAGCGAGGTGAGATCGAACGTGTCGGAAAGTCCATGGCCGCAGACAAGCTTACGCCGTTCAGAATGAAGGGCGAGGGTGAGCGCGTTTCAGGCGTCTTCACCGGCACGACCAATCTCGTCTCAGGCAAATACGCAATCATCGAGAATGCCTACGAGTTCACGCTCGTCCCCTGGCGCCCCGTCATGGACGACCGCCTTGGCCGTCAGATCAGCGGTGTTGTTCGTGACTCCGACATTTCGTGGGATTTTACGCGCACGCGTGCGATTGGGATCGGAATGTGAACAAAGGCTGTTCCTCCTTCGCACACGAAAATTGATCGCATATAGGTGTCGAATGCTCGCCCCTATTGCCTTCGCTTTCTTTTCCTTCGACGCCGCGCGCGTCACGTTGCATCGCGTAATTTGGCCGTTCGAATAGGCGGCGTTTGTCGCCATGCTTTCGGCATGGCTCGTGTCCGAGGAATTTACAAGAAAGCCCGCGCTCACGAAGAAAATCGCGATGGCGTTCGCGCGCCGAAGCGGTATGATTCGGTTTCGAGAGAAGCCGTCGCGGTTGACCAAATCGTCACCGATGACTGGCCCGAAGAGGTTCCGATCACCGCCGCCGAGGTCGATGTGCTGGAGATTTTTCTCGGCGATATGCTCGACGCCTTCCTTCGACCTCGCCATTGAGTCTTGGATCGACCTGGGGAGCCTCCGATGACCGAACCTCTTCGCGCCGCGCTTTATCTGCGGGTTTCGACGACGCGGCAGGCGGAGGTCGATCTTTCCATTCCTGACCAGCAAACGCAGACGAGCACCTATTGCGCCCGTCAGGGCTGGCGAGTCGTCGCCGAATATGTCGAACCCGGCGCCTCAGCCATGGACGACAACCGGCCCGAGTTTCAGCGGATGATCGAACGCGCCTGCGACGACGATCATCCGATCAATGTCATCGTCGTTCTTCCTTCTCGCGTTTCTTTCGCGACGCCTTCGGCCTGGAGATGTACGTCAGGAAACTCGCCAAGCACAATGTGCGGCTGGTTTCGATCACCCAGGAGCTTGGAGACGATCCCGCTCAGGTGATGATGCGTCAGGTCATCGCGCTGTTCGACGAGTATCAGAGCCGCGAGAACGGCAAACATGTCTTGCGCGCCATGAAGGAGAACGCCCGCCAGGGGTTCTACAACGGCTCGCGCCTGCCACTCGGTTATGCGTTGGCGGAAGTCGATAAACGCGGCCATCGCACGAAGAAGAAACTTGTCATCGATGCCGTTGAAGCCGAGATCGTGCGGCTGATCTACCGCCTTTATCTGGAGGGAGAGGGCGGCCGGGGGCCAATGGGCGTCAAGGAGGTAACGAAGGCGCTCAACGCGCGCGGAGAGCGGACACGGCTTGGCGCGCGCTTCGGTGTCGCGTCGGTTCACAAGATTCTGACCAATCCCGTTTACGTTGGCCGCTGGCGCTTCAATCGGCGAGAGGCCAAAACCGGCCGGGTCAAGCCGGAAAGTGAAATTATCGAGATCGGGGTTCCGGCGATCATCGACCGCGCGGTTTTCGACAAGGTTCAAACGAGCCTCGCCGCCCGAGATCCGCGCGTCATGGCGCCGCGCGTCGTCACGGGTCCGATCCTGCTTACCGGTCTGGCGCATTGCGCCACATGCGGCGGGGCCATGACCTTGCGGACGGGAACATCCAAAAGCGGCAAGGTGCATCGCTATTACACCTGCTCCACAGCCGCCCGCGTCGGCAAGGCCGGCTGCAAGGGCCGCTCTATCGCCATGGAGAGGCTCGACGGACTGGTCACCACCCATCTCGCCGATCGTTTGCTCGGTCCGAGTCGCTTGGCCGGCCTCTTGACGTCATTGGCCGAAAAGCGCGCATCGAGCGACGTTGAGGTCCAGGAGCGGGCTCGCGTCCTACAAAGAGAAATCGCCCAGGCCGACGAAATGCTGCGTCGTCTTTATAAAATGGTGGAGGACGGCGTCACGGAGATCGACGAGACGCTGGCGGAGCGGCTCGCGGCGCTCAAATCCGACCGCGACCGCGGCAAGGTCGCACTGGAGCGCATCAAGGTCCGGCTTGCGCCCGAGGTCACGCTCGAGCCCGATCAGATCGAGCGCTTCGGCGCTTTCATGCGGGAGCGGATCACAACGGGCGAGACGACCTTCCGCAAAGCTTACGTGCGCTCAATCGTCGACGCCATCGAGGTCGACGACAAAATCGTCCGCATCCACGGCTCGAAAGCCAGCCTGGAACAGGCCGTCATTGCCGGAGAACAAATCGGCAAGGGTGTTCGCAGTTTTATACGCAAATGGCGCGCCCAAGGGGATTCGAACTCTATAGCGATCGGACTGGGCGGGGGCCTATCTTTGTTCCGAACCCCGACACTCTTCTCTTTGGCGAAAAATTGCCGCATTCCCCTGCGGACGCGAGCGTCCTTGCACAAGGAAGGCGTGGTGAGATCCGTTTAGACTGCAACAAATGGGCAGAATCTCGCCACCCGACCAATGGCGCCCTAGCCTATTTCTCCGCTACGATTTCTAATTCTGCGATCGTGAAGATCGTTCCCTTTTGTCGAGCAGCGATCACTCACATTATCCGTGCGTGACGCGACAGGCGAGCAACAGCAGCAATAGCGGTAACGGCGGTGACGTATCGTTGGAATCCCGCGCGACTCCGCTCGACGTTTCTCTCGTTGCATTTGTCGAAGCCCTTGCGATTGCCGACGCAAGGCGCGATCATCTTGCTTTCAGCGTTCCGCCTCTCGAACAGGAAACTGTTGACGGGAGTCGGACATTGCAGGCGGGAGCATCGAACAATGACGCATGCCATCGTCTACGCAAGATTTTCGACTGAGCTCCAGAACGAGAAGTCGACCGAGGATCAAATCGAGCTTTGTCGCGCTTACGCTGCGCGGCAGGGATTCGATGTCATTGGAACCTACGAGGACAAGGCACGCTCCGGCGCTTCGGTCTTTGGCCGCGACGGCCTTATGCGCCTCATGCATGCGGCGCGCGATCGCAAATTCGGCGTGGTGATTGTCGAAGCGCTCGATCGGCTTTCCCGCGACATGGAAGACTTGGCCGGTATCCATAAACGACTGTCCTTCCTCGGCGTCGAGATTCACGCGGTGCACGACGGCACGGCCGATGCCGTTCTCGTCGGTCTGAGAGGGTTGGTCGGTCAGCTACAGCGAGAGGACGGCGCCAAAAAAGTTCGGCGGGGCATGGCCAGCGTCATTCGCGACGGACGGCACGCCGGCGGTCGGGCCTATGGCTACCGCCCTGCGCTCGGTCGGACTGGGGAGTTGGAAGTTGTCGAGGAAGAGGCAGAGGTCGTCCGGCGTATCTTTTCAGCTTACGCAGATGGCCGGCCGCCACGCGAAATCGCCGGCGAACTCAATCGCGAAGGTGTCGTGCCGCCGCGGGGACCAAAGTGGAACGCCTCGACGATCAATGGAAATGCCCAGCGCGGCAACGGTCTGATATTCAACGAGCTCTATGCCGGCCGCATCGTCTGGAACAAGGTGCGGATGGTGAAGAACCCGGACACGGGCAAACGAATCTCGCGGCCGAACCCCCGCGATCAATGGCAGACGATCGCAGCCCCGCTTCTTCGGATTGTCGATGACGAGACTTGGGCGCGCGTCCAGGCTCTGAAGGCGGAGAAAGCCCGCCTCTCCACAAATGTGAAGCGCCGGCCTGCACATCTTTTATCAGGCCTATTGCGCTGCGGATGCTGTGGGTCGGGGATGTCGGTGCATGACCGGGACAAAACCGGCAAGACGCGTATCCGATGCTCGGCTGTGAGGGAGAGTGGTAGCTGCTCCAATCGGCGCATTCTCTACCTTTGGGACGTGGAGGAGGCCGTCCTGAGAGGCATGACCGAGGAGTTGAAGGATACACGCCTGATGGAGACTTACGTCCGCACCTATAATGAGGAGCGCAAGCGGCTGGCTGCTACTGCCTTTTCCAGAAGAACGCGGATCGAACGAAAACGCGACCGGCTCGAAGCAGAGCGCCAGCGGGCAATAGATTTGCTCATTAAGGGTGTGCTTCGAGAGGAAGAGGGCCGAGCCAGGCTGGACGAATTAAAGACGCAAGTAGAGGAGGCGGAGCGCGAACGATTGTCGCTGGAGGAAGCCCCGCAAATCATCGCCCTGCATCCCGCGACCATCGAGAGCTATATCGCGACTGTTGACCGGCTCGCGGGGGTTTTGAGCGAACACGCGACGGCAGAGGACGATCGCGGATCGCTGGTCGCCAATTTCCGGGCGCTCGTTCATAGCGTGACCGTCCATCCCAAGGCGCCCAGAGAAGGCTTTCAGGTCGAGGTGAAAGGCAAGCTCGCCTCGCTCATCGGGGGCGAGGCATTCCCCCAGGCAAAATATAGTGGGGGACGCGTGGTAGCGGAGGTCCGCTCCCATCGATCCCCCGACTGAATCCATTGGATTTTTGCTTTCGCTCGCATTGCCAGCCAAAACGCCAGACAGGTGGGCGGACGCGCCTGTCGCCGCCAGCAACATGTTCATTGGTTAAGTTGAGAGTCAGATACCAAACTTGCGCGATTAATCGACCGCAAATGCATCCGATAAGCGCAGATTATCGGACATATGGGAGAGGCGACAAGCGCGGCGGATAATTCGCGAATTTTAATCACAAAGCGCCGTCGTGACTTGTCGCCGGACTCGATCTGAGGGACGATTCCATGCAT
>NZ_JBFWVN010000085.1:0-8265 GCF_050246715.1 Methylocystis sp. | reverse complement strand
TTTGATATCTACGGCAAGGCCGCATACCGTCAATACCCGAAAACCTATTGAGAAAGCCCAAGAAACCGCCGTCGCCGTTCGAAAGCGCCGAGGCTCGCGAGGCGTTCAACACAGCGTTGCGCGCGGCTTTTACAGCGAGCCGAGCGCTGACTGACTTCATCGAAGGTGTCTTGCGCGACAATCCCGATGTCGAGCCGCTGGCCGCGATCGAGCTGGCGGCTGCGGCAGCGACCGATGCTGAAACGGCATGGGCCTACTTCCTGCGGCTCTCCCACAGGAGCTATCCAGATAAGTTGAGCCTTAACTGAGCGTCGAGTGTCCGCGTGCGACGACGCGCCTGTGGCGTATCTCGCAGGCGCGCCTCGGCTCATGACCGCGGCGTCACGGAGAAGCCGGGGACGGCCTGCACTCGAACACGCACTCCTTTAGATCGTTCGCCTGTTCGCGCACGCAGGCGGCGAACGCTTGAGGGCCGGGTTTCAAAGGCGTTCCGCATTCTTTCAGATCGACTTTGTGCGTGTTCACACATTGATGTACGCAGCCGCCAACCAGCCCGTGCGCCGTCGCCGGCAGAAAACCACCCGCTTGCGCCGTCGCCGGCAGAAAAGGAGTCAGCGCCATAGAAACGAAAAGTGCCACCAATGTCCTGGTCAACATCTTCTTCCTCCTAATTGCTTTGGCGTCGAAAAAGGCCTGTCGGCGAGGTCCACGACAAATTGGGCCAAATCCTTGTGTTTCAATTAAGGCTGCGCCGCGTGCTGCCGCTATTTGCGGCCCTTTTTCCTCAGCCTCACTCCCGGCCCGCCGCCGTTCTCTTCGATGAACTCGACGCCCGCCTTTTCGAGCGCGGCACGGATCGCGTCGAGTACGGCGGGGCGTTTTTGCGTTTCCTAACTCCGAAACCGAAAATTCGTAGATTTACCCCATCGTGATAATGGAGAGGGCTAACGGAAAGGGAGGGCCGCGCCATGACCGACACGGTAGAGATTCCCTTCACAATCAAGGACGCCGACCCCGACACATTCCCCATGGGGCGCTTGGCCGAATATCTGGCCGACCTCGCCGAACTCTTCGGTTCGCGGGATCAGGTGCATTTTGGCTGCGTTCGCGATGGAAGCCTTGCGATCATTGCGAAGGTCGAGCAGGCAGCTCGCCCCGTTGTCTTCCCGCGCATTCGGGCGGCGGCGAATGGGGAGGACTCGTCATCTGCAAAAGCTTGGCTGAAATTGAACGGAAAGCTTTCGGACGATAGCACGACGGCGAAGCTCAATTTACCTGGGGAGGTAATCGACTTCCCCGGCCTCCCCAAAGCGGAGAAGCCGGTCGGGCCCGTCAGGCAGCCTACGACGCTACAGGGAAAACTCACGCGCATTGAGGGTGCAGGGGACAAGGTCTATGTCGGCATAGACGACGATGCAGGGCTCGCCGGGCAAGTCACCGTCTCGGCCGCGCTGGCGAAAGAACTCGGCGCTTACTTCCAGCGCTACGTTCGGATCACCGGCGAAGGAAGGTGGAAGCGCAAGGACGGGCGATGGCGGGTTGAACGGCTCGACGCAACCGCCTTCGAGCCCCTCGATGATACGCCGCTCGACGATGTTCTCCGCCGCGTGCGCGAGCTTATCCCTCCGGGAGCTGGCGCCACCGCGATCGATGAAATCAATGAGCTTGGCTAGGCATGATCGTAGCCGATGCCAACTTTCTGATCCTGCTGCTCGATCCAGATGCGATGAGCCACGTGGATCGGGGACATGAACGCGTGGCGCAGTTCATTGAAACGATGAAAAAGTCGCGCGAGGAAATCATGATCCCCGCGGTTGTGCTCTCTGAGGTGGTCGCGGGGCGCATAGATCGAGTCGAAGAAATTATGGAAACGATTCGGCGCGAGAGAGCCTTCAGTCTGCAACCGCTCGACGAAACCATTGCGATTGAAACCGGCTATTTGATTAGGGACATGAAAAACAAAACCCCTCCGAACGACCGCGCGCCAGGCTGGGCTACGATGATGAAATACGACGCAATCATTGCGGCGACCGCTGTTGTGAGAAACGCCCGGGCGATCGTCACGGACAATAGCCGCGACTTTAACAAGCTCCTAGATGGCCAGGGCGTGAATGTGATGACGCTAGAGTCATTGCCCGTGCCTCCTGAAAAGCAGAAAGAGCTTTTCAAGGGGTGACCCATGTCCCGCGGTACACCGGCCCCGCCATGGACCCGACGAACCCTCGCAGCCTCGGCATGAGCGCGGTCGCCTGCCGCTCTGCGGCTGGCGGGAGAGCGTGGACGTGTCGGGGCTCCCTGGTTCGATAGAGGTGCCGTCGCTGCGCCTGCGCCTCAGATGCACGGGCGTTCCGGAGCGGGTTTTCCGTAAAATTTCCGTATCTGAGGCGGCTCCGGCCGAACATCATCTGTAATTCATTGATTTCATTGGCGCGCCAAGGGGAATCGAACCCCTGTTTTCGCCGTGAAAGGGCGGCGACGAATGAGCAAGTTCCGCCTGAAGGGTTGGCACAAGCTCCTCGGCTTGCGGCGCGGCGGCTACGAAGACTGGATCGTGTAGGCGCAGGTCGCCCGGAGTCATAGGGCCGCTTTCGACTCACCTCTCTGTCCAATTTTCGGTTTCTGCTTACCGAGCGCTTACCGAAGACGGAGCTTACCGGGCGGCAGGCCGAGATTTGCTCGCAAGGTCTTGTTTTTATTGGAGCGGGCGATGGGAATCGAACCCACGACATTCAGCTTGGGAAGCTGACGTTCTACCCCTGAACTACACCCGCGCCCTTCCTGTGTAACGCGCCCGGCGATCGCTTTCAACGGAGCGAGCCGCGCGGCGGCCGGCTCAATCCCAGAATTTCACCAGATTGAACGGCTCCGTGAGATCGGGGCCTTTGACCGAGGGATCGAATTCGATCGGCCCGCCGAAGGTGAGGCGCCAGGACGGCGGCTCGATCGGATGCCCTTGAACGCCCATCACGCCGGTTCCGCAATTGGCGGCGGTGACCGGCACATTGAGGAGACCATTGCAGGCTCGGTAGAGCGGGTCCGTTGGGAGCAATGAGCCATATCCATAGGCGATCAGCTGCGAGCGAGAGTTGAGCATGTTGAAGACGTCGAGCTGGAGTTTCCAACCCTCCTTCCAGCGATAGCCGATCCGCGCATTCACGGTGCCGATCGCCGGGCTTTTAAAGAAGCCGTCCTGGGTCAGGGCTCTAGGCCCGATATAGCGATATTTGAGCGCGCCGAACCAGCCGGTCGGCTCGCCCAGTTCCAGAACCGCGGTCGCGATGATCGGCGCGGCGTTGATCAGGAAATTTCCCGGCTTGTTGCCATAAAACGTGCCCCAACGCAGCGCGTCAGGCTGCAGCAGCTGATAATAAAGGTTTGCTTGATCCGTGTCGTAACCAAGGAAACGCGCATTGACCATGGTCAGATCGCCTTCGAAGCTCAACCATGACAAGGGCCGATAATGATTGGTGAATTCGAATCCGATGCGGCGACTGGGAGGGCCATACACCGTATTGCCTTCGTCGCCGGCGAAAACATTCTCGGACTGCAGCTTGATCCAGAACAGCGTCAGCGCCGACTCCAGCTTGTCGATCGCTCTCGTCTTCACGCCAACTTCGGCGCCGGTTGATGGAGAGAGCAGCGGCCGGCGCTGTACGAACGTATAGCCAAGATTGTCCGACGCTTCGGTGGTCGAGAACGTCTGCGTCGTGCCGCGCGCGTCGGTCGAATGGAATCCACGGCCAAAATTGAGATAGAAGTCGGTCTTGTCATCGAATGGATTGATGATCACCGACGCCTTGGGGCTCAAGAGTTGGGCCTTGCTGGAACCGCTGTTGAACGGCGCAGTCCAAAGCCTGACCGGTTGCGCAGGATTATCGTTGACGTAACCCGCGATCGGCGACGACCAATAGGACTGAATGCCGCCGACGCTGGCCCAATAATAGTCCCAGCGCGCGCCGACGACGCTTGTCAGCCAAGGCGCCCATTTGGTTTTTACATCGCTGTAGAGGCTGAAATTCGCTTCGCCGACACGGTCGTTACGAATGGCGTTATAGGGCGTGCGCTGATATGTATCTTGCAACCCGACCCGAATGTCATCCCAACGCGTTTGATAGCCGAAACGCAATTCGGAAGGCGTCTCGGCGACATCAAATTTGATCCCGTGAACGCCATTCGACCCCAGGATCGTTCGACGATCGAACTGACGGAATTGATCGCCGAGAACGGGATTGTTCAGATAATAGGTAAAGTCGTTGAAGAGATCCAAGGTGGAATGGATGGCGTAGCCCTCAACGCGAGAATAATTGTTTTCGCCGAGCCGAGCCCAGTGGCCGGAGATGCTGAAGCGCGTCGTGTCGCCGCCGTCGGTCGGGTTGATCGCGCCCCAACGCGACATCAATCCTTCCTGGACGGCGCGCAGGGGGATCTGGTTCGTGGCGTTAAATCGGTTGGCGTAGGCCATGCCGGTTATGCCAATACCATCGGCCTCCGTTCCACGATTCCAGCGCAAAACAGCATTGATCTTGCGCACGCGATTGGGCGTCAGCCACGGGCCGTCATAAACCGACATCTCGCCTGCGCCGAGGATATCGCCGCCCATGTAGTTCCACGATTTCATGCCGAACTGCCGCGCATATCCGAATTCGCCTGCGCTTGACGTAAAGACGCCAGTGGGCACCCGGCTCAAATACTGCATGCGGATGGTGCCGGCGTTCGAAAAGTCGCCGTCTTCGACGTTATAGGGACCCTTTCGCGCATCGATCGACGCGAGCAATTCGGGCATCACGAAGTTCGCATCCGCATATCCCTGGCCATGGCCATGGGTGCGCATGTTGAGCGGCATGCCGTCGAGATAAAGCGCGAGATCGGTGCCGTGATCGAGATCGAAGCCGCGCAGATAATATTGGTTCGCCTTGCCCTCGCCGCTGTGCTGGGTCACGGCGAGGCCCGGCACGATTTCGAGCGCCTCGCCGGGCCGATAGAAGGGAATGGCGTTGACCTGGCCGCCGGTGAAGAACCGCTCGCTCGACGATGACATTTCCTTCGGGCCGGTCGGATAATCGATCTTCGGCCCAAGCGCAGTGTCCTGCTCCGTCGAAGGCCCGGAGGGCGCCTGCGCGACCTGCACGAGCGCGGTCGTCCGCGCCGGGCCTTGCGGACGGGCCGGCTGTCGATGGGTCGTGTGTTTGATCTTGTGGCTGCCGACCTCGATCGTCGGCAACGCCGTTTGAGCGCAAGCCTCATCCACCCACATCGCCGCCAAACCGGCCACAAGCGCATAAAGTGAGGCGGCGGTCTGAAGACGACGGACCATTCGGGCGGCTCGCGTGTGACAAATAACAAGAGACTGCTTATTCTCAGCGGTCGCCAGCCAAAGTTAAAGAGTGTTTTTAAAGGCGCTTTGCGATTGTGCCCCGCCTGTTGCAAACGGGTCACACAGAATCGTGGCGGCGCGTCCCTTTGTCGAAATCCGCCACATGGACGCCAGAGCGCGGCGTTTTACCGCCTACTTCACATTCGGATTCTTCACCTCCGTCCTCTGCTTTTCGATCTCCTTCAGCTTTTCGCGTATGGGTCCGTAAGGCCCGTATTTATGCTGCTCTTCTGAAAATCCGTCGGCATAGGGGCCATAAGGCGCATCGATCGGCTTTTTCAAAAGGTCGGGAAAATCCTTGTCCACCCCGGCGCGCTGCGGCCTCGGCTTCGAGATCATCAGCGCCGCGACATCCCATGCCTCTTCGGGCGACAACCGCGGATGCAGATAGTCGACGCCGTCCGGCATATTTGAGTGAATGAAATTCGCCGCCGTGATCAGCCGCGCCATGCCGGCGCCGTCGTTGAAACTGTCGGAGCCCCAGAGCGGCGGAAAAGCGTAGCCGGCGCCAAGTCCCGGAAAGCTGTTCTGCACCCCGGCGCCGTTGACGTTGTGGCAGCCGATGCAGCGCGCCTGATAAATATCGCGCCCGCGCGCCGGATCGGCGGCGCGGTCGAGTTCGGGCATGGTTCCCGCGCCGAGACCCGAAAGCTTCTCGCCCTTGGCGACGCCTTTCGACAGAAACGTAATATAGGCGACGATGGCGCGCATGGGCTCGGAAGCGGCCGGCAGCGGGCGCCCGTTCATGCTGCGCGTCATGCAGGAATTGATGCGCTCCTGGAGCGTGATCTCGGCGCCGGCGCGCGCGCTATAGGCAGGAAAATCCGCCGAGAGTCCGAAAATCGGCAGGCCGAATTTCTTCACGCCGGCGTCGAGATGGCAATTGCCGCAGGCGAGATTGTTGCCGGAAAAGCGCTGCGCGCGGTTCGGCATGTCCGGCCCGATATGCGAATAGGTCGCGGTGATCAGATCGCGCCCATGGCGGATCAGCCGACTGTGGGCGTCGTATGGCAGAGCGTCGACCTGCGGAACCGACCAGTACGTCGGGCTCGACGCGCCGAGGTCTTCGGCGGCGAGGACGGAAACGATGAGAAAAACAAACGAGGCAACTGTCGCGCAGAAAAGTCTGTACTTCGGAACACCCCTGCGAAAAATGTCTGCGAGCCCCACCGGATCGGCGGCGCCTCGCCGTCGGTCTTCAGCCAGATGAACGCTAGGAGCGAAGTCAGCGGCGGCGACGCGACAAAAGCCACGAGCGCGGTCGAGCGCTTGGCAAAAGGGCGACGACGATGAGCGCTGAGATGATGAATTTGAGCGCATAGTAAAACATAAGCGAGTTTAGCTGGCGCTCCACGCAGTTTTTCAACAGACTCACTCGAAGCGCATGTGTCGAAAACTCCTGCGAACGGAGGCGCGCCGATACGCCGCTGCGCCATAAAGCCGCAATATCACAATGTTTTTGGGTATCACTGATGACGCGTTGGCGTAGAGTAGCGCTCGTCGCCCTTATCGACAGCGCTTCCAGAAAGCGCAGAGCACATAGAATTTTTCTCGACAAGCCCAAGGATGGCGGAGCGGGAGGGCCAAATGCTGAGCGTCGGCTGCTGGTGGATCCGTGATGGCCTCAATGCGCGACGCCGAGAGGCGCGCCGGTTTGCAGAAAGATTGGAAGAGCGCCCCGACGTCAGATGGGAACAGGACCATGGCGACGAAGAAGTCGTTCGCAGCCATTTCCTCAGCGCCGAAACGACGGATGAAGTCGTTGATCGCGTCGACTTCATGTACATGTGCTCGCATGGCGACTTCGATCCGGACGATGAAAGCACATATGGTCGGGGCTTTCGTTGCTACGATGGCGGCGTCTATTACGACAACGACATCAATTGGGGCGACTACGATCTAGAGTTCTTTTCCTCGCACGCATGTCGCCTGCTCTACCACTCGTCAACAAATTCGGTCGGACGATGGGTCGGGGCATTCGGGCGCTTGCACTACATGTTCGGCTTCCACACCCGTTCGACGAGCGGCGGCGAGGCCGCCTATCGCGGAAAAAAAATTCGCGCGCTATTCGAGCCGCCACTTAGATGGATATGACGCATTTTCTCTGCGGCGGTCCTGGCGACGCGCCTGTGTTGAAACTGAGAGCAACAGCAAGGAATGGGCCTATCTGCGCGCCAATGGCGAAACGTCTGGCGGTGTATGGGTCGATACGTATGGCGAGGTTCTGTCAACCTCGGAACCGCGAGACCCGACACGAGCGCGCGAGTTCTGGACCGCTCATGGGGAGTGCTGAAGCGCGACGCCAAACAGGGAGAGTCGTCATGGCGATTCAGCTTAACGACATCGCAATTCGCGGGCCCTTACCTGAAGTCCCGACCGAACTGCCGGTTTTTCTAGTTCATACGCCGTCGTTAGAAGAACGGCGGCCCGCAATCGACCGTTTTCGGTCACTGCTAAAGCTCGACAAATTCAAGACGGTCGACGAGGACGGCTCGATCTTCTTTGAAAACGGATCGGCGGGTGTTCAGTTCTACCGCGCCTCCGGTTCGCTATGGGCGGAAAACGGCCGAGCGGATGCGGACTTCCCCGACGAACGCCGGCCGTGGCGAGTCGTAGACGAACCCGACAGAGACAATCCGAAAAACAAGAAGTTCGTTCTCCCGGACGAGGAGCGCAAACGTCTTGTGCAGCAGGCGAAGAATTTGTTTGCGGAAGCGGGCCTTCTCTCGCCGGAAGCGCACTTTTCGGGCGTCGCGCTAGGTGTTTAGCCCGTCTTATTCGTGACGGCGCGACTTTCGGCGTCGTCGTGATGTCGGGCGGCATGGCCGCGCGGCGGCGTTCGGGTTTTTCACCCCTTCTAGGACCGCACTTTATGGAACGCGTTGGAGGGA
>NZ_JBFWVN010000084.1:0-8369 GCF_050246715.1 Methylocystis sp. | reverse complement strand
TCCCTCCAACGCGTTCCATAAAGTGCGGTCCTAGAAGGGGTGAAAAACCCGAACGCCGCCGCGCGGCCATGCCGCCCGACATCACGACGACGCCGAAAGTCGCGCCGTCACGAATAAGACGGGCTAGGCGCGCACGTCGAGGCCGCGATGGATTCGTCATCATAGTGGAAAGCGAGTGGCCATCGAGAGGAGGTCAGCGGCCGCGCTGCGGGTCGCCCGCACCGGGGACGCTTGCCTTGCGATCTTAATCGGCATCCTACCAGCCCCATTAAAGCATCAAATTCTGGCCTCAAAGCGAAAGTCGACAGTCCGGTTAGGGTCACTTCTTCGCCTTACCGCCGCGTGTTGCCGGGAGCAGCTCGGTCCAATAAGACTTCGGCGGGACAACTTAAGGAGCGACGCTCATGTCGCCGATGCGCCAACTGGGAAAGGTGATCGCCAAGGCGATGGAGGGCGGCGTGCCTGGAGCCATTCCTCGGGATTTGGGAGAGGCGCTTGCTTCCCATCCGCCAAGCGTCGCCGACGTGGTGCGGCTTCTATTCGCAGAGTCGCGCAAGAAACGCGCGAACAGCCAGTTGATCCTCGCCTTCAGCATCATGCTGGAAAAGGCGCTGGAGTCCGCGCGCTGGCGAGAAGAAAACGGTTCGATCGCCGCCAATGACTTGGCCGCGACTGTGCGCGCCGCCGTCTTGAAGGAGAGGCCGGGCGAAAAGGCTAACACGAAAGCCTTGATGGCGATCTCACGGAGCTTTTCAGCCGCAAAGGTTGATCTCGGCGCAGAACTTAGTCGTGTTATTGAAGCCGATTTGGAATTAGAAACCAATGTTGATCCAAAATTCGTACATGACGACTTGGAGCGGACATTTGCAAATCTCGCGGAGGAGCTCGAGCATAATTGCTTTCTCATATACGAGCAGCTCAGAGACTTAATCAATTTTGCGCCCATCGAGCCGCGATTAGCCTTGATAGCGACCCTGGCCGCCTCGTCAACGCCTTCTCTTCGTGACGCCATCGCAGGGTTCTTGCTCGATGCAGACTCTTCAGTCGGAAACGGCGTCGCGGGGATTCTGGCGCAGAGCGCATCAAAGGGCTTGGTTTCTGCGGCTACGGTCGGCCGACTGGTCATCATGCGCAATTGGCTCGATGAAGACCGGCGTTCTACGATCGATGCGATTATTCGGGCGGCGCAGCATAAGGGGATTTCCGCTGCGCCTCATGCGACGGCGCAGATAAGCGAAATCCTTGTCTCGCCTTGCGATGGGGCCGGCGCACAGAGTTGGTTTGTGATCCTCCGCGAGCGACGCAAATATTCCATCGCCGCGCTTCTGAACAAGCATGGATTTGGTTTGCGCGATGCGTGGCTCCGTCCGAGCCTGACGGAAATGGAAGCTAAGGCTTTTCTCGTCCAGATCGAATTCGAGATGAGCAATTTCAGCAGTTCGCTCGATCGCGTCCGAACCGCACTCGAACACGGGGTCGCCGCCGCGCTGGCTAAGGGAGAAGCGATACCCTTCGGCTTGTTGCAATTCATCGAAGCCACAGGCATCGCCCCGTTTACGCCGAGGGAACATCCGCCAGAAGCCCTCCTGGATCAGCTTCTCGCGGACTTGCCGAAAGAGAGGCTCGACGAGAGGACGATTATGGGCGCGCTCACGCGGTCCAAGCGGTGGGAAGAATCGCAGGAATGGTTGGACACTTGGTTCGAAGACAGTGAAGCGGCTCTGGCCGCCGCCCTGCGCGGGAAAACGAAAAAAGAAAAGATCGGCAACGTCTTGCAGGAGGTAATTTCGCATAGGCGCCGATATTGGGGCGAGCTTCTTGCCTGGACCGCACTCGGCGTCAGCGACGATCCCGCTGACGACAACGCAGAAGACTTTGTTCTCGTAGCGCGTGAACTACTTGGCTCCCGTCCGTTGTCAGAGATTCCGCTTGCGGTTCTTATCGCAAAAAAAACAATCGAAGCGACGCAAGGGCGGTGACGTCCGCATCCGAGGCGCAAGAAAAGGCCGGCGATCGGTTTCAGAGACGTACGGGGAACATCTCCAAAGAACAAAACGCGACAGTCACGCTCGCGTCGCCAGACGGCCCGCAAGCCATTCCTTGAGCTTGGTCCATCGACGCTTCCGCCCATGGGTCCGGACCGCGATGGCCAGCGCCTTGCGTTGGCCGACAATGACGACAAGGCGTTTGCCGCGCGTGACCGCGGTGTAAACGAGATTCCGCGCAAGCATTGTGTAATGCTGGGTGGCGATGGTTATCACGACCGCCGGATATTCAGAGCCTTGCGACTTATGGATTGTCGTCGCATAGGCGGGAACAAGGGCGTCGAGTTCACCGAATGGATATTCGACCTCGCGACCGTCGAATTCGGCGATGAGGACGCCTTCGGCTGGATCAATGCGCCGGACTCGGCCGAGGTCGCCGTTGAACACTTCGCGCTCGTAATCGTTTTCGATCTGCATTACCTTGTCGCCGGGCGCGAAGGTAGAACCGAAACGCTCGGTCTTCTCCGACATGTTCGGATTCAGCGCTTTCTGGAGATCGGCGTTGAGCGCGCGGGCGCCAAGGGCGCCGCGCTGCATCGGGCAGAGAACCTGCACGTCACCGACAGGATCAAGGCCAAATCGCCGAGGAATGCGGTCCCGCACGACCTCGACGACCTTTGCTGCGCCTCTTTCAGGATCGGCGACCTCCACGAAGTAAAAATCCGAGGCTTGTCCTGATTTCGGCCATTCCGGCATCGCGCCCCGGTTGATGCGGTGCGCGTTGACGACGATCCGGCTTTCCGCCGCCTGGCGGAAGACCTCCGTCAGCCGCGCTACCGGGAGGGCGCTGCAGTCGATGATGTCGGCGAGCACTTGACCGGGGCCCACCGAGGGGAGCTGGTCTGCGTCGCCGACAAGCAGCAGGCCGGCGCTCGGCGAGATGGCCTTCATCACGGCGAACATCAGCGGCGCGTCGACCATGCTGGTCTCGTCGATGACGAGGAGATCGCATTCGAGGGGGTTGTCGGCGTCGCGACGAAAGCCGCCGTTCTTTGGATCGGTCTCGAGCAGTCGATGGATCGTCTTCGCTTCGAGACCGGTCTGTTCCGCCATTCGCTTGGCCGCGCGGCCCGTGGGTGCCGCGAGGAGGAGCTTCATCCCTTTGGCCGCGAGGATGCGGAGGATGGCGTCGAGGAGCGTCGTCTTGCCGACGCCCGGACCGCCGGTCACCACCGCGACCTTGGATTTGAGGACCATTTCGATTGCGGCGCGCTGCGAGGCGGCCAGCGTTTTTCCCGTGCGCGCCTCGACCCATGGGACAGCTTTTTGGGCGTCGATCATCGGCCATGGCGGCGCGCCCTGCACCAAGGCGCGCAGCCGATCGGCGATTCCGCGCTCTGCAAGGTGCAGGCCCCGCAGGAACACGCAGGGCTTCCCCTCGATCGCATCGGCCACGATATCGCCGTCGGCGAGTTCGGCATCTAGCGCGTTGTGGACGATGGCCTCGTCCACCTCGAGCAAGGTGACGGCGAGCTTGACCAGCTCCTCGACCGGCAAACCGCAATGGCCCTCGTCCATCGCCTCCTGCAAGGCGAAGGAAATCCCCGCCCTCACGCGCTGCGGCGCCTCCCGCGTCATGCCGAGCTTCATGGCGATGGAGTCGGCGGTTCGAAACCCGATGCCGCGGATGTCGCGCGCTAATCGATACGGGTTCTCGGTCATGACCTGGATGGCGTCATGGCCATAGGTCTTGAAGATGCGGACAGCGCGCGACGTGCCGACGCCGTGGGCATGCAGGAACACCATGATATCGCGCACGGCCTTCTGCTCTGCCCATCCAGCGATGATCTTCCCGGCGCGGAATTCGCCGATGCCGGAGACCTCACGCATCCGCTCAGGCTCGGCCTCGATAATCTCGAAGGTCTTTTCGCCGAAGGCGGCCACGATCCGCTTGGCGAGGACCGACCCGATTCCGCGGACCATGCCGGAGCCGAGATATTTTTCGATCCCCTCCGCCGTCGTCGGCGGCGTGGTCTTGAGGAAATCGGCTTTGAACTGAAGCCCATGGGCCCGGTCGGTGATCCAGACGCCGACGGCGTGGATGAATTCGCCGGCGGAGATCGACGCGATGTGGCCGACTACTGGGACGAGGTCGCGCTTTCCTCGCGCCTTCACCTTAAGGACGGCAAACCCGTTATCCTCGTTGTGGAAAGTCACGCGCTCGACCGAGCCGACGAGCGTTTCCCGAGGCTGTGCCGTGTCAAAGGACGATTGCAACGATGGCGACTATGCTGGTGTGATGGTTTTCAGAACACACTAGAACGCGAGTCCTTGCAATTATGTAAGGTGTTCGAAATCCAACGCTGAATAAATGCTACGGAATGTATCAGATGGGTCAAGAAAGTCCCTTCTCCTAAGGCCGCTTTGCGCCGATAGCGCTGAAAAAATCGCCGGTTGATTGATTGAGCATGATCCGAATCTCCGACGGGGACAGAGACCGGTCGCGCGGCACAAAATGAGCGATGGACGCCGGCCCGACATCCTCGGCGGGATTGTGGACCTTCTCTCCGCGCAGGATCGCGAAGCCGTAGATCTGCTTCACGATATCGCGGACATGGATAGCGACCGCCGGCGCACCGCGCTCTTTGACCGCGGCGCATAAAGCCCGCAGATCCTCTGCCGTGATCTCGGTGAGCAGACGGTTGCGGTACTTGGGCAGGAGGTCGCGCTCGTAGATCGCCCTTCGCATCGCTTTGGTGCTGTCGGCCATGCGCCCTTCCTGGAACCAGCGCTCGGCGAACTCACCAAAACTCTTGGCCTCCTTCAGTCGCCGCTTCTCTCGCTGCTTCTCTTGTGCCGGCGATCGCCCGTCCGTTATCGCCCGCTTGGCGTCGATGAGCTTTTCGCGGGCACGGGCCAACGAAATCCCCGCTGCGCCATAGCGGCCCAGCGTCACGGTCTCTCGACGACCATTCATCCGGTAGTCGAGGCGGAACACGATCGTGCCCGACGGCTGGACCACGAGATACATACCGTCACGGTCCGCTACCTTGTATGATTTCTCTTTAGGTTTCAGTGACTTAACGCCAGCGTCCGTCAGCATTTACTCCCTCCGGGATCGGATCAAAAAACGGGCGAGAGCCTCTAAAATACCGTCAGGCCAAAAATGGCTCGCATTAAAGGTAATTTATTGCTTTATTTCAATGATTTAGCTCATGCAAAATACCGTCAAAGGCCCTCTCAACCCTGACGGTATCTTCGAAAGGCCAATGGATCAAGCGGGCGCATACCGTCAGAAATACCGTCAGACCGGACGCATGTCCTGCGATAGTCCACGAAAGACTTATACATTTTTATATATAGATTTCAGTCAGTTATGTCGTATTGCGGCGTAGTTTCGGATACGCTGGAGGGGCAAAAATCATTCCCACTCAATCGTCCCCGGCGGCTTCGACGTCACGTCATAGACCACGCGGTTGACGCCCTTCACTTCGTTGATGATGCGGGTCGCGGCGCGGCCCAGAAAGCTCATGTCGAAGGGAAAGAAATCCGCCGTCATGCCGTCGCTTGACGTGACCGCGCGCAGCGCGACGACGTAATCGTATGTGCGGCCGTCGCCCATCACGCCGACGCTGCGCACCGGGAGGAGCGCGGCGAAGGCCTGCCAGATATCGTCATACAATCCTGCCTTGCGGATTTCGTCGAGATACACCGCGTCGGCCTTGCGCAAAATCGCCAGCTTCTCGCGCGTCACAAATCCGGGACAGCGGATCGCGAGCCCTGGCCCCGGAAAGGGATGGCGCCCGACAAAGGCCTCAGGCAATCCGAGTTCGCGCCCGAGCGCGCGCACTTCGTCCTTGAAGAGTTCGCGCAAGGGTTCGACGAGCCGCATGTTCATGCGCTCCGGAAGGCCGCCGACATTGTGATGCGATTTGATCGTCACCGACGGGCCGCCGGTGAAGGAGACGCTCTCGATCACGTCGGGATAGAGCGTGCCTTGCGCGAGAAACTGCGGCGCGCCGCGCCCGTCCTGCGCAATCTTCTTCGCTTCGGCTTCAAAGGTTTCGATGAAGAGCCGGCCGATGGTCTTGCGCTTCGTCTCCGGATCGTCGACGCCATCGAGCGCGCCAAGGAACAGATCGGCGGCTTCGACGTGATGCAGCGGGATGTTGTAATGGTCGCGAAAGAGCCGCACGACCTCTTCCGCCTCGCCCTGGCGTAACAATCCGTGATCGACGAAGACGCAGGTCAGCGCATCGCCGATCGCTTCGTGAATCAGCACCGCCGCGACAGCGCTGTCGACGCCGCCGGAAAGTCCGCAAAGCACGCGCCCGTCGCCGACCTGGCGTCGGATCGCAGCGATCGCCTCGCCGCGAAACGCCGCCATCGTCCAGTCGGATTTGAGCCCCGCGACCTTGTGCACGAAATTCGACAGGAGCTTCGCGCCGTCAGGCGTATGCGCGACTTCGAGATGAAACTGCACGCCGTAATAGCGCCGCTGTTCATCCGCGATTGCCGCGAAAGGCGCGTTCTCAGAAGCGGCGATGACGTGAAATCCTTCGGGGAGCTTCGTCACCCGGTCGCCGTGGCTCATCCAGACGGGAAAGCTGCCGCCCTTCTCCCATACGCCGTCGAGAAGCGCGCTTTGCTCCAGCGCCGTCACCTCGGCGCGGCCGAATTCACGATGGTGGCCGCCCTCGACCTTGCCGCCGAGCTGAACCGCCATCGTCTGCTCGCCATAGCAAATGCCAAGCACCGGCACGCCGGAATCGAAAATCGCCTGTGGCGCGCGCGGCGAGCCCTCCTCCGTCACCGAGCATGGCCCGCCCGAGAGGATCACCGCCTTGGGACGGATGTCGGCGAAGGCGGGCTCGGCGTTCTGGAACGGCGCGATTTCGCAATAGACCCCCGCCTCGCGCACCCGCCTGGCGATGAGCTGCGTCACCTGCGAGCCGAAATCGACGATCAGCACCTTGTCGTGGCGATCAGCGATGTCGTGATGGAAGGCGTCGGCGGCGGTCATGGTCAAACCTGATTGAACCGCAGTTCACCGCGGGTTGGAGCGCTCGGACTGGTCTTAAGAGACGGGCGCCAAGCGCGCAACTCAGCGCCGCACCATCACGCACACATAAAACCCGTCCGTCCCGCTCGACGCCGGCGACAGGCGAATGCCCGGACCATGCGGCGAGGCGAAGCGAGCGAGGTCCGGCAGGCCCGCCTTTTCCGCCATCTCCTCGGCGGAAAGCGCGGCGAACTCAGGATGGCCATCGAGAAAGGCTGCGACTTGGTCCTCGTTTTCGTCGCGCAACACTGAACAGGTGACATAGGCGAGTCGCCCGCCCGGCTTCACGAAGCGCGCCGCCTTCGCCAGAAGTTGGCGCTGCTCCTTCAGCCTCAGTTCAAGCGCGCCGGGCGCGAGGCGCCATTTGGCGTCCGGATGGCGACGCCAGGCGCCGGTTCCGGTGCATGGCGCGTCGATCGCCACGAGGTCGCAGCGCGCGTCGAGATCGGCGAGCACGTCGGCATTGCCGCGCGGCGCTCGCACCTGAACGTTGCGCGCTCCCGCCCGTTCCAGCCGCTCGTGGATCGGCGCGAGCCGGCGCGCATCGGAATCATGGGCGTAGATCTGGCCGCGGTTATGCATCTGCGCCGCGAGCGCCAGCGTCTTGCCGCCGCCGCCGGCGCAAAGGTCGAGAACCTGCTCGCCGGGAGCGGCGGCGCAGAGCAGCGCGGCAAGCTGCGAGGCCTCGTCCTGAAGCTCGACGAGACCTTTCAAATAGGCGGTCTCGGCGGTCAGCGCCGGCCCCCGCCCCTGCCCAATGTCGATGCGCAGACCGATCGGCGAGAGCGGCGTCGGCTTGGGCGCCAGATGCGCGAGCTTTTCGAGCGCCTGTTCGCGCGAGCATTTGAGAATATTGACCCGTAGATCGACCGGCGCGCGGGCGGCGAGCGCCGCGCCCTCTTCAGCCGCGCGCGCGCCGAAAGCGGCGTCGAAGCGCTCGCTAAGCCATTCCGGATAGTCGCCGCGCATATGGTCCGGCGCGGCGTCGAGAGCGGCCGTCGCAAGTCGGTGACGCTCGTCGTCGGAAAGCGGCGCCGGCGCATGGCGTTCGCCGAAGCAAAGCGCCGCGATCGCTTCGGCGTCAAACCCGCGCGCTTCGCGCAGCGCGCCAAGCATGATCGCGCGAGACGTATCGTCTCCCATCACGAA
Source organism: Methylocystis sp. (assembly GCF_050246715.1). NCBI lineage: Bacteria > Pseudomonadati > Pseudomonadota > Alphaproteobacteria > Hyphomicrobiales > Methylocystaceae > Methylocystis > Methylocystis sp. The sequence continues at coordinate 173 of NZ_JBFWVN010000084.1, read as the reverse complement.
GGCCGCCGAAGCGCGCTTCCTCAGCGCGTCGAAGACGAGGCTGGCGATGGCGGCGCGATCCTTCGAGCCGGCGAAGCGATGGGCGATGCCCCAATCCTTCAGAGCGTCGGCGGCCGGCCGCCGACGCCTTGCAAGGTCGTCGAGAATTTCGATCGCGGCGGAGACATGTGCGG
>NZ_JBFWVN010000083.1:0-8655 GCF_050246715.1 Methylocystis sp. | reverse complement strand
CCGTATCGCGACGCGCCTTGCGCGCAAACGCATCCGACCAGAGTTCATCATCGCCTGGTCGCTCTGGCGACGAGCACATCAGGCAGAAGCAAAGCGCGCTCATATCAAAATGCAACTGTAATGCTAGTCATAGATGAGCACGCGACACCGCGACTTGTCGGCACTGCATTCATAGTGACCGCAAACGGCAATCATGCAACAGCAATATCCGCCGCGCATTGTTTCGAAGAGGTCCGAAAAATTCTTCATCCGAATCCTCTGCATCATGCATCTACACCACCCGAGTTTTTACCACCGCCGAAAGAAATCGATCTTAAGCTGGTTAAGGCTCTCTACCTCAAAGGCGAGAATGTTTATCTTTGTCCGATTGAGATAGGAATTTGGGATAATGCAACGGACTTGGCTACCTTTACCGTCTGCGCTCCCGCGAACGAAACAGAACTCTTCCGCGATTTTTTCTGGATTGATGATCAAGTGCCAGAAGTCGGTGGCGAAGTTGTGATGATCGGGTTTGGCGAGATGAAAGTGGGGATCGATTCTTCGGACTCAAGAAAGTCAACGATCCATCGGCAGCTTCTGGTACGACTCGGCCGAGTCGAGGAGGTGTTTCCAGAGAGTTGTTACATGTTGAAGGGTCCTTGTATCCAAACAACCATAGCGATTTTTGGTGGCATGAGTGGTGGACTCCTGGCCAAGTGGACTGGTGCAAGTACGAAAATCAAGCCCTTTGGTCTTATTGGCCACGCGCCCGACCCCCAACCGACTCACGATCGCTCTCAATCGGGGCACTCTATTGGCTCAATTCTGAACGCTAGAATTAGGCCCCTTGTAGGTGAGAGGCAGGTTCTTGAGTTCATTGTGAGTAACGTCGGAGTTGGCAAGGACGGCACCAAATCGAAACTTGTTTCCTCATTTGATTTTACAGAGAGCTTACCAGAGAATTCGTCATCGCACTGACGTGAATGTCCGCCTCTGGCGCATAGCGGATATTCGCCCGACCGCCGTCGGCGAAGCATGTCGTTGACCTGCGTCGGCCCCGCCAATAGCTTGCGCGCAATTCTCGCAGGACCCCCCATGCTCCCCGAACTCCCCCATCTCTCCCCCCTCCGCTCCTTTCAGGGCCTCATCCTCACCCTGCAAAACTTCTGGGCGGCGCAGGGCTGCGTCATTTTGCAGCCCTATGACATGGAGATGGGGGCGGGGACTTTTCATCCGGCGACGACGCTGCGGGCGCTCGGGCCAAAGCCGTGGCGCGCCGCCTATGCGCAGCCCTGCCGGCGGCCCAAGGACGGGCGCTATGGCGAGAACCCCAACCGTCTGCAGCACTACTACCAGTTCCAGGTGATCCTCAAACCCTCGCCGCCCGATCTGCAGGAGCTCTATCTCGCCTCGCTCGCGGCCATCGGCATTGACCCGAAGCTCCATGACATCCGCTTCGTCGAGGACGATTGGGAAAGCCCGACGCTCGGCGCCTGGGGGCTTGGCTGGGAGTGCTGGTGCGACGGCATGGAGGTCTCGCAATTCACTTACTTCCAGCAGGTCGCGGGCTTCGAATGCGCGCCGGTCGCGGGCGAACTCACCTATGGGCTGGAGCGTCTCGCCTGCTATCTGCAGGGCGTCGACAGCATCATGGAATTGAATTTCAATGGCCGCGACGGCGACGAAAAAGTCACTTACGCCGACGTGTTTTTGCAGGCCGAGCAGGAATATTCGCGCCACAACTTCGAGGCCGCCGACACGACAAAACTCTTCGAGGATTTCAAGGACGCCGAATCGGAATGCGAGCGCTTGCTGCATTTCGGCGCGGGCTCGGGCGACGAGATGCATCTGATGGCGCTGCCGGCCTATGATCAATGCATCAAGGCGAGCCACGCCTTCAATCTGCTCGACGCGCGCGGGGTGATCTCGGTGACCGAGCGCCAGAGCTATATTCTGCGCGTGCGCGAACTCGCGAAAGCCTGCGGCGCGGCCTGGCTGCGCACGGCGGGCGGCGGCGCCAACGGCTAATCCGCGGCGAAGCTTGCGAAACCCTCAGACGGCGCCCACCTGTCAAGAGAGTAATGCGTTCGTCATGCGTGTTGGCGCACATCTTCAACGATCGTAGCCATGCATAACTAAGCGCGAGACGGGAAACCGTCTTGCGCCGTTGGCGAGTAGCGGCGCGTCGCGCGCCTGTCCTGTCTTTTGCCAGGAACCCAAAGGATATGGACGGGCGCGCGCATTCTTGACTATGTGCCGGTTTCGTTCTAGTCATGTTCTGCGTTTATCTTCGGATGTGGCGGACCGTGTCATGTATCAGCCTCGTTACCCGTCTTTCAGCATTTCTCCCCGGAATTTCAGCGCTTCCGCGCCGCGCGGCGAGGCGCTTCAGTCGCTCGCCGACGCGGATTCGCTGCGGAGCCGGTTCTTTTCCTGGCGCGGCGCATCGGGCCGGCGCTACGTCTGCTCGGTGTTTCAGTCGGGCGAAGAATCATTCATCGCCGACGTGACCAATGGCGCTGTCATCGGCGTCGCGCGGGAAGGCCTCGCGACCCGTCCGGTTTGCGTTTTTCTCGCGCAGGAGCGGGCGGCTGGCGATCGCCACGCGCTGCGCAAAATGGCGCGCGAACTCGGCGTCGCCGAATGGCATGTGCATTTTTGCGCCGACGCCGCGACGCTGCGCGATCTTTCCGCGTCGCTGCTCAACTGATCCCGCGGATCTGTCATACGACATCCGTTTGATCTGCTCGGATGTCATTCCCGACGCGCGCAATGCGCGCGATCGGGAATCCAGAGCAAAACCGGCGTTCTTGGATTGGCTCTGGATTCCCGGTCAGGCCTTCGGCCTGCCGGGAATGACACGGCCCAAGTGAGCGGATCAACCGGAATCCGTATCAGTGGCGTAGCGTTGCGTCGCGCGCGTCGTTGCGCGGGCGTGTTGAGTGAAGCGTCGCGTCAAAGCGGCGTCGGCTCGTCGCCGGCGCCGCCGGTCGCTTGCCCCGATCGGCACGAATCATGATCGAGCCGGCGGACGATCTCGGCAAGCTCCGCGTCGTGGATGTCGAGCCGCAGCAGATGTTCGTATGTGTTGCGCACATAGGCGGGATTGTCGCCGTTAAGTCCGACGCCTTCGGCGATCAGGCGGATCATTTCTTCTTGCGGCAACCGCCCGGCGTATTGGCAATGCGTCCGGTCGACGACATACGCAAGGGCGTTGACCGAACCCCCGTCGGCGAATTGCACGCCGAGCGTCTTTTCGAGATAGACCGAAGTGACGAGTTCGCGTTCGCGCAAATAGCGAATCGTTTTGTCGCGCGCGCGCGCCGCGATCTTGAAGGCGACGCCCTGGCAGGAGCCGCCGCGGTCAAGCCCGAGCACGAGTCCCGGCCGCTCCGGCGTGCCGCGATGCACATGCGAGAAAATGCAAAGCGAACGGTGATAGCCATGGACCCAGGCGAGCGCGCTGTCGATGTAGTCGAAGCCCGGCCGCCACATCAGCGAGCCGTAACCGAACACCCAGAAATCTTCGTCCCGCGGACTGGCTGAACCCATTCTTCCTCGTATGAGCGGCAGTCGTAGCGCCCAAATTTTCTCCCTCGACTCCGTCCTTCGAGACGCCGCCTAAAGGCGGCTCCTCAGGATGAGATCGAGGAAACCTTCGCCCCGATGTTCATATGACTGCATTTTTCTATTTTTTCCGCCGTAATTCTGCGATGCAATGAAAATTGTGATTCGAAGGCGCCCGGCTTTTGACGGGACGACCGCCCAATGCGTGGCCGGATAAGCCTTCCCACAACATATCGTGTCGGTTTTCTTGCTTTCCCCAGCACTTTGTGGCGGTCTTTAAGGCAATGAAATTCGAGCGCCTGCGCCTTCTGGGCTTTAAGAGCTTCTGCGAACCCACCGATTTCCTGATCGAGCCGGGCCTGACCGGCGTCGTCGGGCCGAACGGCTGCGGCAAGTCGAATCTGGTCGAGGCGCTGCGCTGGGTGATGGGCGAAAACTCCTATAAAAACATGCGCGCGTCCGGCATGGACGATGTGATTTTCTCTGGCGGCGGCACGCGCCCGGCGCGCAATCTCGCCGAAGTCGGCCTTGTCCTCGACAACTCGTCGCGCACCGCGCCCGCGGCCTTCAATGACTCCGATTCGATCGAGGTGACGCGCCGAATCGAGCGCGAACAGGGCTCGACCTATCGCATCAACGGCCGCGAGGTGCGCGCCCGCGACGTGCAGATTCTCTTCGCCGACGCCGCCACCGGCGCGCGCTCGCCCTCGCTCGTGCGCCAGGGCCAGATCGGCGAGATCATTTCGGCGAAGCCGCAGGCCCGCCGCCGCATTTTGGAGGACGCCGCCGGCGTCGCTGGCCTGCATTCGCGCCGCCACGAGGCCGAGCTGCGCCTCAACGCCGCGTCGGAAAATCTCACGCGCCTCGAAGACGTGCTGAAACAGGTCGAAAGCCAGGCCGACAGTTTGAAGCGTCAGGCTAGGCAGGCCACGAAATACCGCGGTCTTGCGGCGCAGATCCGCAAGAATGAGGCGCTCGCCGCGCTTGTCGCCTATCAGCTCGCCGCCGAACATCTGCAGGCGGCGGCGGAGAAGCTCGACGCCAGCCGCGCCAGCGTACAGGCGCGCACGCTGGAACAGGCCGAGGCGGCGAAATTCCAGGCCGTGGCCGCGCATGAGCTGCCGCCGCTGCGCGACAAGGAGGCCGAGGCCGGCGCGGCGCTGCACCGTCTTGTGGTGGCGCGTCAGGCGTTGGAGGCCGATGAGCAGCGCGCCAAGGAGCGAATCGCCGAGCTTCAGCGCCACATCGAACAATTCACCCGCGATCTTGAACGCGAGCGGGCGCTGATCCAGGACGCGGCGGAAGTGGCCGAACGGCTGGACGAAGAGCGCGCCGAGTTGCAGGGCGGCGATTCGCGCGACGCCGAGCGCGAGGCCGAGGCCCAGGCGCGGCTCGCCGAGATCGAGACGGCGCTGGCGGCGACCGAAGCCGAACTGTCGAATGCGCAGGAGCAGCTTGCCGGGGTCAACGCCAAGCGGGCGGCGCTGGAGACGGCGCTGCGCGACGAAAATCAGCGCGTCGCCCGTTTCGAGGCGGAGCTGACCAAGATCGAGACCGAATTCGCGCTGATCGCCGGGCAGGGCGGCGGCGCCGACGAAGTCGAGCGCCTCGCCCAAGCCCTCGAAGCGGCGGCGCAGGCCGTGCGGGGCGCGGAAGAAACCGCCCAAGAGGCCGAAGCCGCCCTTCGCGAGGCGCGCGAGGCCGAGACCGCCGCGCGCGCCCCCCTGGAGCAGGCGGCGCTGCGCGCCCAGCGGCTCGAGACCGAGACCCGCACGCTCGAACATTTGCTGCAGACCGGCTCGGGCGGCCTTTGGGCGCCCGTGGTCGAGAGCATGACCGTCGAGAAGGGCTATGAGACCGCGCTCGGCGCGGCGCTCGGCGACGATCTCGACGCCTCCGCTGATGATTCGGCGCCGGCGCATTGGTCGGCGACTTCGAGCGAGGGCGACCCGGCGCTGCCCAATGGCGTGCGCGCGCTCGGCGAACGCGTCGAGGCGCCGCCGGCGCTGCGGCGTCGTCTGGCGCAGATCGGCGTCGTGCTGCGCGCCGAGGGCGAAAGCCTGCGCAAGCTTCTCAAACCCGGCCAGCGGCTCGTCTCCAAGGAGGGCGATCTGTGGCGCTGGGACGGTTTCACTCAGGCCGCCGAGGCGCCGACCGCCGCGGCGCGACGCCTCGCCGAGAAGAACCGGCTCGCGGATCTGCGCGTCGAGGCCGCCGCGGCGCGCGAAACCGCCGATGCGCTCAAGGAAGCGCTAAACGCCGCGCGCGAGGCGGCGCGGGAGGCCGCGGAGGCTGACGCTGCGGCGCGCGACGCCCAGCGCCGCGCCCGCGCCCTCATGGAGGAGGCGCGCGAGCGCCATTCGACGGCGGAGCGGCGCCAGGCACAGATCGCCCAGCGCCTCTCAGCGCTGCAGGAAGCCAAGGCCCAGACTCTCGCCAACCGCGACGAGGCGGCGCTAAAGCGCGCCAGCGTGACGCAGGCGCTCGACGACCTCGAAGAACCGGCATTCCTCGCCGGCGCGCTGGAGAATTTGCGTGGCCGCGCCATGGCGGAGCGGGCCCAGGCCGGTGAGGCGCGGGCGGCGCTGGCGTCGCTTCGCCACGAAAGAGCGGCGCGGGCCGCACGGCTCTCTGCGATTGCGCGCGACACCGCCTCATGGGCGCAGCGGCGCGATCGCGCCCAGGATCGCATCGGCGAACTGGAAGAGCGGCTGGCGACGGCGCAAGAGGAACATGTCCGCCTGAGCGACGCGCCCGACGCCTTCATCGGCCAGCGCCGCGCGCTGATGAATGCGCTGGAAGAGGCCGAGGCTGCGCGCCGCGACGCTTCCGACGCGCGCGCCAGCGCCGAAACGCGCCTCGCCGAATCAGACCGCGCCGCCCGCGCCGCGCTGGAGGCGATGAGCGCCGCGCGCGAAGACATGGCGAGGAGCGAAGCGCAGCTCGAGGCCGCCCGCCAGCGCGTCGCCGACGTCGAGCACGGCATCGCGCATGATCTCGAATCGACGCCGCAGGCGCTCGCAGCGCTCGCCGAGGTGAAGGACGGCGACGATCTGCCGGACATCGCCGACATTGAACGCCGGCTGGAGAATTTGCGCGCCGATCGCGAAAGGCTCGGCGCGGTCAATCTGCGCGCCGAGGACGAACTCGCCGAGGTCGAGGCGCAGCGCGAAAAGATGATCGCCGAGCGCGACGATCTTTCCGAAGCGATCAAGAAATTGCGCGCCGCCATCGCCAGCCTCAACAAGGAAGGCCGCGAGCGCATGATCGCCGCCTTCGACAAGGTCAACGAGCATTTCAAGGAGCTGTTCACGCTGCTCTTCGACGGCGGCGCGGCGGAATTGCAGCTTGTCGAAAGCGATGATCCGCTGGAGGCCGGCCTCGACATTCTCGCCCGTCCGCCCGGCAAGAAGCCGACGACGATGACGCTGCTTTCGGGCGGCGAGCAGGCGCTGACCGCCATGTCGCTCATTTTCGCGGTCTTCCTCACCAATCCGTCGCCGATCTGCGTGCTCGACGAGGTCGACGCGCCGCTCGACGACAGCAATGTCGAACGCTTCTGCGATTTGCTCGACGAAATGCGCAGGAAGACCGACACGCGCTTCGTCACCATCACCCATAATCCGATCACCATGGCGCGCATGGATCGGCTGTTCGGCGTGACCCAGGCCGAGCGCGGCATCTCGCAGCTTGTCTCGGTCGATCTGGAGCAGGCGGAGAAATTCGCGCTGGCGAGTTGACGCTCGAAGCCACTCGTGGCCTCGGCGCTCAGGCGCTTTTGTCGCCCTAAATGTTGCAGACGCGGACGCTTGCCCTCGTCGGGCGCGTCGGCGGCGGGATCGGGCGAAGCCTAATGACGAGAAGCGAATTTTTTCTGCGCTCGGTGATTTTCGTCGCCATCGCCCTTGCGCCTTTTCTCATCTGGCTGCTCTTCAACGTCATTGTTCTGGCGACCGGGGCGGTGCTCGTCGCGACGCTGATGCATGTCGTCGCGACGCCCTTTGCCAAACTCCGCCTGCCGCGTGGCGTGGCGCTGGCGCTTTCCGGGCTGCTCATCGCCTCGATCATCGGCGGAACCTTTTTTGTCTTCGGCCGCACCATGGCGGCGGAGTTTCACGACGTGCTGCGTCGCGCCGAGGAGACGGCGAACGCCATCTCAGCGGAGATCAGCCGAGCCGGACTCTCTGACTATCTGCCATCGTCCTTCGGCGAGAATATTTCGGTCTCGGGGGTCATCGGCCATTTCTTCACCGTGAGCACGGAGGCGGTGCTGGGCGGGCTCGTCGCCTTCTTCGCCGGCGTCTTTCTCGCGAGCGAACCTAAGCTCTACAGCGAAGGCTTCACGCTGCTGTTTGCGCCCCAGTGGCGCAAAGAAGCACGAGAAACGCTTGGCCATGTCGCCACCGCGCTGCGCCGCTGGCTGCTCGGTCAGATGATCGAAATGGTGACGGTCGGCGTCATGTCGGGCGTCGCGGTGTGGCTGATCGGCCTGCCGTCGCCGATCGCGCTCGGCGCCATATCGGGGCTTTCGGAATTCATCCCCTATATCGGGCCGATCCTCGCAATCTTTCCGTCTGTCGCGGTGGCGGCGACGATCGGACCCTATCCGATGCTGTGGACGATCCTCGCCTATCTCGCCATTCATCAGCTCGACGGCAACATGATCATGCCGCTCATCCAGCGGCAATTGGTCCGTGTGCCGCCGGCGCTGATGCTGATTTCGATCGCGACCTTTGGCACGCTGTTCGGGCTCGGCGCGACAATTTTCGCCGCGCCGCTGACGGTCGTCATCTATGTGGCGGTGATCAAGCTCTATCTGCGTGACACGCTCGGCGAGCAGACGCCGTTGCCCGGAGAGAAGGCGCAAACACCCTCCCCTTGGTAAGCGTGATCGGACGACCGCCTACCGCTCTGCATGTGGAGTTGATTAGGTGTCCACCATCGAAGAGGTGGACACCAGATGGCGGCTGCGAATGATGGTGTTAGCCCATCTTATTCGTGACGGCGCCGTTCGAAGGCTGGCGAGCATAGCATAGGTGGCTGAAACGGCGTAGGATTCGGTTGCTGACACCAACCCGTTCCGCTTCGACCTCACAGCCACGCCCGCCA
>NZ_JBFWVN010000082.1:0-8757 GCF_050246715.1 Methylocystis sp. | reverse complement strand
AATGACGACGCGCCATCGGTCGGCCCCTCCGATTCAGCCGACCGCCTATGAATCACGCAAAACCAATCTTGGGAATCTGGAGGGTTATGTGAGGATCAATACCTCAATTGATGACAGGCCCTAGTTTACATGTCCAATCTTTTTGGCAATGATCTCTTCCCTCGCTATGGGAAAAATGAACACCATCGGCCGATATGCTTAATTAATCTTAACGCCTTTCATCGGTGTCGCGCCGCTGAAGCACGCCAAAAAAATCGAACACGGCGTGGACAGGCGGTAGGTGTGCTGAATGGAAAATCACCGGGCACAGGCTGCATCCCCATACTGGACAGCGTCCCCTTCTAGGACTTCGTGAAGCAGTCTCGCGTGGCTAGAATTTCCGCCGACGCCGGACTCGTTTGATTCCCCGTTGGGGGCTTTCAGTGACGCGCGGCGTCACCCAAGCCGTCGTTTCATTTTGAAGGCGTCTTCAATCGACTTGAGTAATACGGCCTCCGGCTTCAAATCGCGATCGCCAGTAACTTCGCGAAACATCCTGACGAGCGCCATTTCATTGTCGGTTACGACATTGCCAAAAATCTCATGGGCTACGCGCGCGATCTCAGGGTGGTTCTGTTCAAGCGCTAATCGGAAGAGGTGCTTTGGATCAACGTCTAGTGCTTTTGCAAACGCAGGGACCTTGTCGAGTGGCAGCGCTGTGTCTCCGTTTTTGATCATCGAAATTATGTTAGACCGATCATAGCCAACCTCCGCAGCGATCTCCCTCTGGCTTTTGACGCCGGACAGCGCTGCAATCTGCTTGGTCAAGAATTTGCAAAGAGCAGTATCGGCATGAGGTGGGGAGATTGCCTTGCGTGCAACAACAGTTTCGTCGACAGGGCGCTTGGTCATAATTTTCCTTTCTTATGTATTAATGTGTGCATCAGTGACTTATTCATTGATGCATACTTATAAATAGCAATTAAGTAGTGGGATAAACGTGGGAGTTTTAAGTATGTCTGCTTTTCATATCGAAGTGTGTTCGCTTTCCTACCTGAAAGACTTTGACCTTGGCTGATCGATGACTGGCCGTCGAAGCCGCGTTCCGCGGGCTCGAGCAGATTGCCGACTACGACCGTGCCGTCGTCGCCGAATTTTGCGAAACGTTGCGCCGATATGGAATCCACCGCGTAACCGGCGATCGCTGGGGCAGCGAATTCGTCCAAGAGCGGTTTAGCAATCGCGGATTCTACTATGCCGTGAGCGAACGGACGAAGTCAGAGCTATACCGCGAACTCTTGCCTATCCTGAACGGCGCCCGCGTTGAGCTGCTTGATCATAAACGCGCCGTTTCGCAGATTTGCTCGCTGGAAAGACGCACCGCCCGCGGCGGGCGCGATTCGATCGACCACCCTCGCAATGGTCACGATGATATCGCCAACGCGATCGCGGGCGCAGCGGTCAAGGCAAAAGTTTCGCCCGTCCGCCCCGCGATCATTACCGATTTTTACGGGCGACCGCTTCCAAAGCGAATAGACGCCTAGGGAAACCCGCGATGAACCAAACGGAGGGATTCGAGCCATGAGCAACGCCGACAATTTCGTGACACGCTTGCCGAAAGGCGCGCCGGAGCACTTGCGACTGGACATTCCGACCGCCTTCGGGTGCCAGACCACGGCGATCGAAATCATTTCCGCGGTCCGCTCTAACTCGCGGCTGAGTCGAGAGAGGCAGGATATCGAGATCGGCGCGAAGCTGACGGCCGGGCCTTTGGCGCACCTGGCACAGCTGCGGAAGCGCGCCGAGGAAGGACGCGCATCGGCGATGAATCAACGGAAAGTTCTTCGCGACCGCGTTCTGAATTCGGATGCACTTCCGGAGACACGCAAGCAAGAGGTGCGACAGTGGTTTCGAGGGCTTCCGACGCCTGAGAAGATGGAATGGCTACGATCCGGAGATGAGCAGATCCTCGAAGCCGTGCTCGGCGCTCGCTACTACCTCACAGGGCTTCCGAAGGAAGTTTGGGACGCCACAGTCGACAGCGCGGTCACCGCTCGCTTTGGTGACGCACTGAATCAAATCGGCGTGCTCGAGAAGTCCTACGACGAAGCCATTGCTGCAATGCAAGTCGTCGAAAACGCCATCGTCCGCGAGTCGTCAATCACGCCTCGGCGCGCGGCAGAGTAAAAGAACCGACGCCGGGGGTGGAAGTAGGCTCATGGCGGCGGCGGGTTTACTACGCCCGTCGCCGCCAGTTCTTGAGGAGATCGCCGAGATGGACGAGGACGGAAATGGCGCGGGTTATCATCGCCATCATCGCGGTTGCCACGACGCCGGCGTTCGCGGGCGACTGCCGATATGGCAACTATGCCGGTCAATCAGTTGTTTCGTGCGACAACGGCTATGTCGAAACGCACGGCCCGCATGGCTCGCGGGCCTACGGAATCCGAAACGGGGGATTCGAGCGCTATCCCGACCAGGCACCTCCGCCGTGGGCCATAGAGAGGCGGGAAGCGCCTTAAAGCCACTAGGGTAGCCGAACCAGCGGCGGCCCGTGGCGCGCGTTTCGCGGATTGCGCTGCGATGAGCGGCCCGGCCATGAAACGCGCCCACGGGCTTCTATGGCCCGGCATTTGTCATTCACGCAGCGTTGTCGTAAAAATTGAGCAAGCGCGCCCCACGCGAACGCCCCGACCGTGGATGTAACGGCGGGGCGTTTTTATTCGTGTGGGCTATTGCTGAGCCGCTTGCAGATGCGTCAACGCCTCTTCAGCGTGTCCGGTCGCGGCTGAAGCGTCCTTTTTCTTTCCTTCCGCAATCGACGCCTTCAGGTGCGTAATTCCTTCCTTCGTGTGCTCGTTCTTCTTCGCCTTCTCAGCCGCTTCGGCATGTTTGAGGGCGGCCTGGGCATGCGTCACTAGCTTATCTGCATGACCTTGCTTGCCTTCATCAATCGCTTCCTTTGTGTGGCTGATCGCCTCGGCCAAATGGTCCTCGGCCAATGCGATGCGCGGCGCAAATAAGGCGGCGGCGCTTAGGCCAATGGAGAGCACTAAAATCCTGCGGTTCATTGAAAAATCCTCCCTAACGCCATTCTCTTTGCGGGAATGGACGAAGGATCATAACCGACAATTTGCCGGTGTCGATTGGAGCGTCATGAACGCGCGGCAGCTTCCGCCGTCAGCGCTCTTGCGATCGTCTGCGCGACCCGCCTTGGCGTCGGCGCTCGAGAAGCGATTAACGAGCCCGCGCCTGATCGGCTCGTATTCGAAATAGATTGCCATATTCCGACCTCATCATGCCCGCTTTCTCATTGGATACCGCTCAGACTTGGCTAGGAGCTGGATGCCTATCGTCGCGAGCGATGCGTCCTTGCGACAAGGATTTGTATGAGATCGAATATCGCCGCTCCCACGCGACGCCTTTTTCTCGGCGCGATCGAGTCAGTAGCAGCGGCGGTCGCTCTAGGACCCGCTGTAGCCAGCATCGCCGTCGTCGGCGATAGTCTCGCGGCCGGCTGCCCATTCCACACGCTGTCGTATCACCCGTTCAAAGTGATAAACCTTGCCAAGGGCGGCGCGCGGCTCGCGGAAATCGCCGGGCAGTTGGAGCGCGCGCAACGAAATTGCGCGCGGCGCTTCATCATCGACGGAGGTCTTAACGATCTTCTCGGCGCCGCCGCTCCAATTCGAGACATCGAACGCGACTTCCGCGACGTGTTGCAGGTCGTCGATCCGGGCGCTTCCGCGATCTTCACCTTGATGCCTTATATTGCCCAGCGAGAAGTAGCGCCGCTCATAGATACAGCGAACGCAATGATGGTGGATCTTTGCAGAGAGCGAGGCATAGAGGTGTTGGACCTCAATCCATATGTCTCGTTCAATGGCGTGCGCCGCGCAGAGATGAGCGACGACGGGGTGCATTTCACGCCACGCGCCAATGCAGTGTGGATTGCGGCTCTTCGGGAGAAGTTGAGCAATTGGCGTTTCTTCGTTTGAAAACTAGAATTGGCGTTCCCTCGTATTCACCGGCGAGCCGGCGTTTTGCGAGCGCTTCAGCTCGCCGTCGAAGATTTCTTGCGGGACGGACGCGAGCTTCTGCCAGTTCTCGGCGTGTTTCTTCGAGACGCCGAGCGAGGCGATTTGCTCGCCCTTCGTGTGCTTTTCCCCACGTTGGGGAGAAGCAGATTTTGAGTGCTGATTGCCGACTGCCTTCTGCAAATCCTTGAGCGGCTCGCCGGCGCGACGCTCGGCGCGAAGCTGAAAAAAGCCCACAGCCATGCAGCCGCGGGCAAGGATTGCTGCTGTCGAATTGATCAAGGCGACACCGCGCAACTAGAGCCGAGGCGCCCCGTGGCAAGCATGACTGCGGACGTGGAAGGCAGGGCCGGAACTGACCCGCAGGATGAAGGCCAAACCCATTGGAAAGGAGCCTTGGCAAACGGGAAACGGGGCCGACCCAGGAGGGCCAGCCCCGTCACTCAGCGCACGCCTTTAACCGGGGTAGGTAGTGGCGCCGCTAACTGTGCTCGCTCACTGGACTTTTAGCAGACGCGCGCCTCGCCGTTTTGCGGCGAATCGTCTCGCCCGGCGAAGCAATGCGCAGTCGACTAAGGCGGAGAAGATTTCTCGCACAACCTCGCGAATGTCGTCTTTCGAGGTCGAAGCCCCATAGCCGCCGGTCTTGCGGATAGACGGCAGGACTTCGGACGTGACCCACTTGCGGAAGCGATGCGCGGTCGACCCGGGCGTCATCGCATCGCGGCAACGGAGGACGAGGGCATAAAGGCCGGACTCGGAGATGATAAGCATCTCTTGCGGGCCGCCGGGGGTGCTAATTGACGTAGCACCCTTTTCCTCTGGATCGAGTTTACGCAGGGCGCCTTCTGCATGTCCGAGCCCCAGCGCCTCGCAAACGTCCTCGGCGACAAACCACGGCGCGGCGTCTTGATCGACGGATCGAATAAGTTTCGCGTTCTCGAATAGGAAGGGCGTGATTTGCATTCGAGGACGATCGGCCGGCGCCGAAACGCCGGCCGGATCGGGCGCCGTTAATCCGCAAGCGCCAGAGCAGCGTTGATGTCTTCTAGCTCCGAAGGAACGAAGAAGTGACGAGCGCATGAGTCTTTGAGGCGGATGCCGCCAGTCGATTCGATATAGTGCGCAACCGAACGAAGCGTGCGTTGAATGGCCCGGCGTATTTTCTCTTCCGAACTGTTATCGAGGGCGTCGCTCTCTAAGATTTCAACAAAGCGCGAAGCGATCGCGACTTGAAACAGCGCACCCTTCGCGGAGGTCGCGCGCTCGCGACTGGCGTGATCGACTATCGAGTCCAGAAAATCGGATAGCGCCGGTATATAGCGCTCAACCTTTTCGTCACTCTCGGATGCGTCCTCAACAGCGGCATATGCGTCAACCAAGCGTTCGGCTTCATCGGCAAGCGCGGCAACAGGGCAGGCTTCGGTTTTGTTCGTCTTCACGGTCTTCTCTCCTCATATTCCGCCGCGTCCATCGCGGGCGGGAATTGTGCAGGGAAGCGCCAGCCGCCGCGTCGGTCGATGGGCGGCGTCTTCCCTTTCGTCTGTGTGTAGAAGGCGGCCCAAGCGCGCCACGCATGAGAGCCGTAGGCGATCCAAATGAGTGAGGACGCTACGTTGGTGTCTTGGCGCGGAAACTTGCGCCAACGCGCCTCTCTGAGCCATCTCTGCGCGCTCATGACGTAGCGGGCGGGACGGCCCTCTGTGGTTCGCGCATAGGCAACTGCGCCGGCGATAATCGTCTCGGCGTCGGCGCGCGCTATAGCGCCGCGCCACGCATCACGCGCAGCCTCGGCGTCGTGGCCCTCGGGACGCTGCGGGAACGCTGCAAGGAAGCGGTCGAAGGCGTTCGCTGGGTCACAATCGAGAGTCACTGGAGCCCAACCGTTCTGTTTGTTTGTAAGATTTCCCCGATTGCTCATTGGAGAGTCCCCGAGCGAAGGGCATAGGCGAGACAGCCCCGCAGTATGCGAGGCCGTCCGCATGCCCTCCGCGATCTTTGCTTGCTCATCGGAGCCGCCCGTCGCTTAAGGCCCGCACGTGGAAGCGCCGCCGTGCGGTTGCAGGCTGCTTTCGAGGCTGGCGTCGCCCCGCTCTCCGCGCCCCCTGCTTTCGGCCGCGCATGGTCTGTGGAGAGGCCCAACGGTAGACCTTGCCCTCTCGCCGCCGCTGTCATGAAACCAACCAGCGAGAGGCGCGCGCACGCGTGCGAGAGCGCCGAGATTGAGTGAGGGGCGGCGCGTGCCGGAGATGGTTTACGCAAGGCTCCTGGCGCCGCCCCTCTGGTCGCCTTTCGGCGGTTTCCTGCGCGCTACGTCGGCCGCAAGAGCCCTGCGTGCGCGAGCAGCGGAAGCGCCTCGACCTCTGCCGCTTCTTCGTCCTCAAGGTCCGCGTCGCCCTCGATCTCGTCGGCGAGCGCAATCAATGCGTCGGCAAGATCGTCGAGCCCCGGGAGGTCAAGGTCGTCTGGAAGGTCGCCCAAGGCTTTCAGCGCACGCTCTACGCGGCGCTGAAAGCCGGGCTCGGGCTCGACGAAGAGACGCGGCCCGGGTCGGCGAGAGGGGAGTTCGACGAGCGTCACGGCCGGCGCTCCGAGTGAAGCATCGCCACGATCGCGCGGAGGTCATGCGCGATCCATGCGCACCAAAGGACGCCAAGCGGCGTGAGCAGCAAAAAGTTCGGCGGCGATCTTCCAAGACATTGGACAAGCCTCTCCCGTTCGCGGAAACGGTGGTTTCCGCGTCGGCGTGCATTGAATGAACGTTGCACTTTTGATATAAGGCTATGTCGGCCGAATGGTCAATATCAAAAATGTAAGGTTATGCTGATAATGTCTCTTTCGCCGGGGCAACTGAGGGCGGGACGCGCTCTAATTGGCTGGTCTCAGGACCAATTGGCCGATGCGTCGAAGGTGGCGAAAGCAACAATCGCCAATTTTGAAGCGGGAAAGCGACAACCATATCCGCGCACATTGGACGATCTTCGCGCTGCCTTAGAGGCGGCCGGAGTCGAGTTCATCGAGCGGAATGGAGGGGGTCCGGGCGTGCGCCTGCGCGAGACTGAACAGTCCGCGCCGACCATCGCCGTTGAGGACCTGAGTGCGGAGAATGACGAATAGGGTGAGCGTCGAGACTGTCAGGTGAGGGCGAAGGACGGACCGTCAAAAATTGAAGAGGGACGCGCGACCAATGACTCCCGCACAATCTCGCGACGCTCGCGCCCTGCTAAGAATCACACAAGAAAAACTGGCTGAAATGGCTTGTTTGAACGTTTCGACGATTGAAGATTTTGAGGGCGAACGTCGACAGCTTTCCGCGGGAGCAGTGGCGTCTATCCAAGTCGCCCTTGAAGCTGCCGGGGTCATTTTCGTTGGCGGGCCTGAATCTGAAATGGAACGCAGGCACATGACGCGGATCGTTGAACATCGCAGCGCCCTGCCGAACGGCCCCGTGGTGGAGGTCCACATCCGCCGAGACGCGACCGCTGATCCTGCTGTGTTCGCCTACGTCAACGTCAATGTGTTTGGCCAGAACCCAGATCCTACTGCCTTCCCTGAGCGCCTGCCTCCTACCGACGCCTTCCTCCAAGCGCTCGCATATGCAGAACGCGCCGGTATCACGGTTGTATGGGTTAACGATCCAGGCGGTCATTACCCTCCGGAAAAGCGCCCCGTCCGGGATGTGAGCAAACCCTAGTCGGCTCGCACCGGCGTCGAGTTCATCGCGGAGAACGGAGGCAGTCTGGTTGCATTCCCCCGGAGTCCGCACGTAAATTGCAAAGATAAAAGTGGCCCCCAAGCCGCCCGAGAGCGCCCCGACCGTGGATGTAACGGCGGGGCGTTTTTGTTTTGGAGTCGGGCGACGAGACCAGAGTTATAGGCAATCTCGCCGCCCTAGCCGCGCCAAAAGGGGTGTGAATTTGCATGGAATAAGGGCTCTGACTCATTTTTGATGAAGTTGGGGCGCCGATTTGCGTTGGTTTCGAAAAGGAATCAACGCCATGGCTCGCACGCTACGACCTTCGGATTTTGTGCCGCGTGGTTTTCATGTTGAGAGCGCCGCCGATGATGGCGCGATGATTGTCATCACTGTTCGCCCCACGAGTAAGACGGGTCGATGCCTGGACTGCAGCGCGATCGCCACGCGTGTCCATAGTCATTATCATCGAAGTTTGGCCGATCTTCCGTTAGCAGGTCGGCAGGTTCGGCTTGTCGTCGTCGCGCGGCGTTTTCGCTGCGACGCCGCGTCTTGTCGCCGCGCTATTTTCGCCGAGCGGTTCAATGCCGATGTTCTGGCGCCCAGAGCTCGTCGCACTGCGCGGCTCGATTGCCTTGTCCACCATCTTGGACTTGCGCTGGGAGGGCGGCCGGCGGCGAGCTTTGCGCGGCGTTTGATGCTGCCGGTCAGCAATGACACATTGTTGCGGGTCGTTCGCCGGCGCCGCTGTCCGCCGATCCCGCCGCCGACCGTGGTCGGGATTGATGATTGGGCGTGGAGGCGTAACCAGCGTTACGGCACAATTATTTGCGATCTCGAACGGCGTCGTCCCATCCGGCTTCTCCCCGACAGGGAGCCGGCGACCGCGCAGGCATGGTTGGCGGGTCAGCCGCAGATCGAGATTGTGGCGCGCGATCGCGGCGGCGGCTATGCGCTCGCCGCCGCCAGGGCGCTGCCACAGGCGACACAGGTCGCTGATCGCTGGCATTTGATGGAGAACGCCAGCCGCGCTTTCCTTGACGCCGT
>NZ_JBFWVN010000081.1:0-9325 GCF_050246715.1 Methylocystis sp. | reverse complement strand
CCTCCAACGCGTTCCATAAAGTGCGGTCCTAGAAGGGGTGAAAAACCCGAACGCCGCCGCGCGGCCATGCCGCCCGACATCACGACGACGCCGAAAGTCGCGCCGTCACGAATAAGACGGGTTAGCGGCTGGCCATCGAATATTCCAATGCGGCGCCACGACATTGGAAAGCCTAACCCTTTCTGGTTCCGTTTTGCCGCCGATCGTGGTGCGACGGAAGCGGAAGAGGAGATGGCGCGTTTTCGTGTCGGAACTGTGGGTCCGAGAGGCGCGCTGATCAATGAAACGGCTTAGGCTCGCGTTTTAGCCTAGGCCCGAAATTTTCGTAGTCGTCAGTTTAGCGCGACTGGACCGGCTTGATTCTTTCGTCACAAGGCGTATGGATTCACTCAGGGTAGAGTTTAAGGAATAACTGGTATGATCGTCAAAAAATCCGAATTGAAAAAGCCGCCTAAGAGTGTTGTCGTGGTATTTTACGCGATTATGATAATTTTGTTTGCTGCCTGTTTTGAGCTGATACTGAGGACTCAACAGTCATTTCATCAGATATATGACCTGGAGCTTAATGACCTGGCCAGATTGCGGGCGTCTGACACGCTCAACCATATGCCGAAGTCCGGCCAAGCTGCTGACGGCCGGGAATACGACCAGTTCGGTGTTCGTCGATATTCGGGATTGGAGAAGCCGGCGATTTGTCCTCAGCCTATCAAAATACTGTTCCTTGGAGATTCTTTTATGGATGGTTATGATGATGGACATACTATTCCTTCCATTTTATCTAAATTGTTTACAAAGGAAAATATATGTATAGAACCATTTAACGCCGGGCTTTCATCTTATTCTCCAGCGATATTTGTGCCGCAATTGAGGACGCTTTATCCGGTCATCAAGCCAGATTACGTCGTCGTCGACATCGACGAAACAGATTTCTTTGATGACAATGTTCGATACAAGCAGTTCATCACCCGTGATGAATTGGGTAGAAACATCGGCGTGAAAGCGCCCGACGCTTATCGAGGGCTGATAGCTGAAATAGAGGATATACGGAGCCAGCGCCTCTATATAGTGAGGTTGCTTAAGGTAGTTTTCGGGACATACGTAAAGGCGTTTAGCTATAAAGGAAATACAGATAAAAAATCCATGGAAGTTTCACCAGTTTTTGAACTGTCCAGCCTGGACCCCGCGGCCGCGCGCGAGAAGTTCAAAAATGAGTTGGCTTTTTTTAAGGGAAACGTCGAAGAGCTCGTTTCCGTGCTCGAGGAGAGTCATTTCCCGCTAAGCCATTTGATTTTTATAAGGCACCCACACCTCAATCATTTGCTCAACGGAAGCGCTGGTCCGATCTTTAACAGCGTGGTTTTCGAAACAGTGAAGGATGTAGCTGAAACTAAAAACGTCGCCATTTACGATGCAACGCCCGACCTCAGGCTGATATTCAAAGATAAGCCCGAGAGCTACTATTTTCCAAACGATATGCACTTCAACTTCGATGGAATGGCGGCCTATAGCAAGGTCGTCGCGGATCGGCTTCGTCCGCTGCTCTCGGACGAGCAAAGTCGCAGTCGCTAGAACGGGTGATACTGGTAGAGCCAGTTCTCCGAAAGCGTTTCGTCGCCGTTCTTCAGAAACAGCCGCATTTCCACAGGTTCCGGGCCTTGTACCGTGAGGTCGAATTGCGCCCGCCAATGGCCCGGCACATTGTCGAATACCGCTTCGGTGAAGACATAAGAGAAGGTTCCGCGCGAGGCCCATAACACCGGTTCCGGCTTCACGCCGAAGGGGAGTTTCGCCAGCGGCTCGCCGAGAAACTCGACCATGAATTTGCGCACGCCCTTGGGTCGCGGCTTGCCGGGCTGGCCGCCATTGCCGAGTCTCGTCGCGACGCAACGCGCGAGTTTGGCCGGATAGGGCTCGTCGGCGAGCCAGTGCAGCCGATAGGAATATTCGAATGAGGCGCCGGGGACGGCGGGCTTCTCGGGGACCCAGACGACGACAACATTGTCGTGGATTTCATCGTCGGTCGGGATTTCGATGAGTTGAATCGCGCCCTTGCCCCAGTCGCCCTTGGGTTCGATCCAGACGCTCGGGCGGCGATCGTAAAAGACGTTGTCGAGATAGTGATCGTAATTGCGGTCGCGCTGCATCAGGCCGAAGCCCTTGGGATTAGCGTCGCCGAATGCCGACGCCATCACCCGGTTTGGATTGTTTAGCGGCCGCCACAGGCGCTCGCCGGCGCCGGTCCACATGCTCAGCCCGTCGGAATCATGCACTTCCGGCCGCCAATCGATCGCCGTCGGTTTCGCGGTCTCCGAGAACCAGAACATCGAGGTGAGCGGGGCGACGCCGAAGCGGGTGAAAGCGCCGCGCAAATGGAGCGAGCAGTCGATGTCCATGACGACGCCCTTGCCGCGCGTCATCAGGAAGCGATAGGCGCCGACGATCGATGGTCCTTCGAGCAGCGCATGCAGGACGACGCCGTCGGCCGTCTCCGGCCCGATGTAAATCTCGGTGAAGTCGGGGAATTCTTCATTCGACCCGGACTGCCAGGTGTCGAGCGCGACGCCGCGCGCCGACATCCCATATTGGCGCAGTTCGCCGATCGCCCGGAAATATGACGCGCCAAGAAACGCGACCCAGTCGTTTCGCTTCCAGTCGAGCGCGCCGTCCTTTGCTTCCTGAATGCGAAATCCCGCAAAGCCCGCGCCGGCCGGCAATTGCCGCGCGATGGAATCCGCCGGCATGTTGAAGTAGCTGGTGTCGTAGAGAACTTCGCGCGCCTCGCCGTTCTCGACGACATGCATGCGCACCGCCTTTTTGAAAAACATGCCGAGGTGGAAAAATTCGACCGGGAAGCGCTCGTTGGTATTGGCGAAAAGCGCATGGTCAGTGTTGTAGGTGATCTGTCCCCACTTCTCGTAATCGATCTGCGAGGTGATTTCCGGTGAGGGAATGTTCGGCTGGCGATAGGGCTCCTTGATCAGCCGTTGCGCCGTCTGCTTCAGGGTTTCGAAGGAGAAGGATTTCGGCTCGCCGAGCCGGAGATTGGAGACGCTGGTCGCCGCTTCGCTGCGCGGCGCGCCGACGGCGCCTAATGCGCTCGTGGCCGCCGCCGCTTTGAGAAACGAGCGACGATCCTGCTTCTCGACCATCTCGGCGTCCTTATTGCGAAGTTTGGGAGATGTGCGCTTTGGCCTGCGTCCGCCGCGATTGTTTCGTGGGGCGTCAGACATGAAGGGCGCGAGACCCTTTATTCAGCCGCGGATCGGCTCATTGCGGATGGCGGTCCGCATGAAGAAATAGAGTCCGATGAGGCCGATGAGCGAAAAGATGATTTCTAGCGCCCGGCTGACAAGGGGATCGAGCTGGAATAAGCCGCCGAGCGCCCAGCCCGCCGCCCAGGACGCGCCAACGAGCTCGGTGCCGACAAGGATCGCCACGGCGACGAGCGTCGACAGGTGCAAATAGTTGATAGGCTTCTGGCTCATGACGCCATTCTCGAGCTGGCCTCTTAAAAAGCGGCCGCGCCGCGCTTGAGCCGTGCTATCGCAAAGACCGTCGCAAGGCAAGCCGCGCCAGGCTCGGGCGGGCGCGATCTGGAATTCGAAGCCACGGATTTGGAAGGCGAATCGGGCAAAGCGCCGCCGCCGAGGCGGCCCTCAAACCTTTCCGCTTGTATGTTTTGGCGCCGCAATGATAATCGGCCCCACCGAAGGCGCGAACGCTTAGGCGCCGCGCAGCGCGAAAGGGCGAAGCTTGTCGCAACCCGCCAACAAGATCTACCTCACCCGCAAATCCATCCACCTGATTATCGCCGAACACGACGCCGCCGAAGGCGATGGCTTGAAGCGCGCGCTCGGCTGGGCGTCGTTGATGTCTCTTGGCGTGGGCGGAATCATCGGCGCCGGCATTTTCGTGCTGACCGGCACGGCGGCGGCGAATTACGCCGGCCCCGGCGTGATGATTTCCTTCCTGCTGTCCGGGCTCGCCTGCGCCTTTGTCGCGCTGTGTTACGCGGAGCTTGCGGCGCTCATCCCCGTCGCCGGGAGCACCTACACCTATACTTACGTGACGCTCGGCGAGATTTTCGCCTGGATCATCGGCTGGAATCTCATACTCGAATACGCCGCCGGCGCCGCGACGGTCGCGGTCGGCTGGGCCGGCTATTTCAATCGCGTGATGCAAGGGTTCGGCATACATCTGCCGCCCGAACTGACCACCGCCTATTTCGCCGATCCGACGGGACAGGGCGCGTCGCCTGACGCCGTGCACGGCCTCTTCAACATTCCCGCTGCGGCGATCATCGTGCTGTTGACGGCGCTGCTCGTGCGCGGCACGACCGAGTCGACGCTGTTCAACAACATCATCGTCGCGATCAAAGTCACCGTCGTGCTGATGGTGATCGTATTCGGCGCCGCGCACGTCGACCAAGCCAATTGGACGCCACTCATTCCTGAAAATACGGGCGAGTTCGGCGTCTTCGGCTGGAGCGGCGTGGTGCGCGGCGCGTCGGTGGTCTTCTTCGCCTATATCGGATTCGACTCGGTCTCGACCGCCGCTCAAGAGGCCCATAATCCGCAGCGGGACGTGCCGATCGGAATCATCGGCTCGCTTATCGTCTGCACGATTCTCTATATTCTGGTCGCGGCCGTCGCGACCGGCGTCGTCAATTACAAGGAACTCGGCGTTCCCGACCCGATGGCGCTGGTGATGGATCGCACCGGCGTGTCCTGGCTCGCCTGGGCGGTGAAGCTCGGCGCGCTGGCCGGGCTGACGACGGCGATCCTGGTGCTGCTCTACGGACAGACCCGCATCTTCTTCGCGATGGCGCATGACGGCCTGCTGCCGCCGATCTTCGCCAGACTTCACGCGGAATGGCGCACGCCCGCCGTAAGCCAGATTCTTGTCGGCGTCCTTGTCGCACTCGCGGCGGGCCTTCTGCCGCTCGACGTGCTCGGCGAAATGGTGAGCATCGGGACGCTGGCCGCCTTTGCGCTCGTCTGCATGGCGGTGATTCACCTGCGCAAGATGCATCCCGAAATAGTCCGGCCGTTCCGCGCGCCTGGCATTCCCTGGCTGCCGATCGCCGGCATTTTGTCCTGTTTCGCGCTGATGGTCGCGCTTCCGCTCGACACATGGCTGCGGCTGCTGATCTGGACGGCAATTGGGATAGGAATTTATTTCTTCTATGGGCTCAAGCACGCGAAACGGCTCCACTGACCGAGCAATTCGCCGAGAATGACGTCGAGAGGCGCGGATCATGGAACCCTGGGCTCCCGCAGTGGTTACGACTTAAGTCAAGGATCGTTCGTCGAGGCGGAACGAGCGGCGTAACCTTTCGGAAGAGTCGAACGGGGTTCATTCAATATGAATGCGCCGGCGATTGTCTGGTTTCGCAATGACTTGCGCATCGCGGACAATCCGGCCCTCACTGCGGCGGCGCGAAGCGGCGCCCCGCTCGTCGCGCTGTATGTTTTGGACGACGTTAGCCCCGGCCAGTGGCGGCCGGGGGCGGCGGCGCAGTGGTGGCTGCACCACTCGCTCGCGGCGCTGTCTCAGATACTCGCTGAAAGGGGCGTGCAGCTGACGCTGCGCCGCGGGCGCGCGCAATATGTGTTTGAGCGGATCATCGCCGAAACCGGCGCCGGCGCCGTCTTTTGGAACAAGCTCTATGAGCCCTGGGCGATCAGGCGGGACGAGGAAATCATTTCGCAGCTGCGCGATGATGGCGTTGAAACCCATAGCTTTCACGCCTCCTTGCTGTTCGAGCCGGAAACGCTTCGCACCAAGGCGGGCGAGGGCTTCCGGATGTTCACGCCCTTCTGGCGGGCGTGTCTCGCCGCGCCGCCGCCTGATCGCCCTTTGCCGGCCCCGACAAGTCTGCGCGCCGCGCCGCTCCCGCCCGACAGCGAGGACCTCGACGCCTGGCGGTTACTGCCGCAAAACCCGGATTGGGCGGTCGGTTTGCGCAAGGCCTGGCTCGTCGGCGAGACGGCGGCCCGCGCCGAACTGGCGGACTTCGCGCGCAATCATGTCGCCGATTACAAATCGGAACGCGACTTCCTGGGTCGGGTCGGCGTTTCGCGTCTCTCTCCGCATTTGCACTTTGGCGAATTATCGCCGCGGGACGTCTGGCATGCGATCAGCGAACCCGCCAGCATCGGCGGCGACGCTTATTTGCGCGAGCTCGGCTGGCGCGAATTCTGCCATCATTTGCTGATCGCCAATTGGGACCTGCCCGACCGTCCGCTCGACAGGAGTTTCGAGCGTTTTCCCTATCGCGAAGACGAGGTTGCGCTCGACGCCTGGCGAAACGGTCAGACCGGCTATCCGCTGGTCGACGCGGCGATGCGGGAATTGTGGGTCACGGGGTGGACGCACAATCGGGCGCGGATGGTTTCGGCAAGCTTTCTCATCAAGCATTTGCTCATCGATTGGCGACAAGGCGAGCGCTGGTTCTGGGACACGCTGGTCGACGCCGATCTCTCCAATAACAGCGCCAATTGGCAATGGGTGGCGGGCTGCGGCGCCGACGCCGCGCCCTATTTCCGGATTTTCAATCCCGTGCTGCAGGGTGAGAAATTCGATCCGGATGGCGCCTATGTGCGCCGCTACGTGCCTGAACTGGCGGGGCTGGACGCCCGCTACATCCACCGCCCCTGGGCGGCGCCGGACAATATTCTGCGCGCGGCCGGCGTGCGGCTCGGCGACAACTATCCCCGGCCGATCGTCGAGCACGCTATGGCGCGCGAGCGCGCGCTCGCGGCTTTCGAGCAGATGCGGAGCCAAGCGGCGCTGCGGCCAGCCTAACGCGCAAGGCCGCGAATAATCCGCCGACGGTTCACGCCGTCATTGCGAAATGACGCGAGCGCTCGCCAATTGCGCGATGAGCCGGTAAAGCCGGCGGCATGGCTGAACACGTCCGTCCCTTCGAAGAAATCCGGATATTGCTGGCGGCGCTCCCAGGGCCCGATGCCGAGGCCGTCGCGGCGGCTCGCGCCCGTGACAGGTTGCTCACCAAGCCGCCGGGCGCGCTCGGGCGTCTCGAGGAGATCGTCGAATGGCTCGCCGCTTGGCAGGGCAGGGCGGCGCCAGCGATCGAACGCCCGCTCGTCGCGGTCTTTGCCGCCAATCACGGCGTCGTCGCTCAGGGCGTGTCGGCGTTTCCGGCAAGCGTGACAGAGCAAATGGTGGCGAATTTTCTCTCCGGCGGCGCGGCGATCAATCAAATCTGCAAGTCATATGGCGTCGGCCTAAAGGTTTACGAACTCGCGCTCGAACGGCCGACGGCGGATTTTACGCAAGCGCCGGCCATGGACGAGCGCGAGGCGGCGGCGACCTTCGCCTATGGGATGGAGGCGATCGACGGCGAAATCGACCTCTTGGCCCCAGGCGAGATGGGCATCGGCAATACGTCGAGCGCGGCGGCGATCTATGCGGCGCTCTATGGGGGACCGGCGTCGCGCTGGACGGGACGCGGCACGGGCCTCGACGACGCCAGCCTTGCGCGCAAGAACGCCGCGATCGACGCCGCTCTGGCGCTGCATGGTCCGCATCTCGCCGATCCTTTGGAGATTCTGCGCCGGCTCGGCGGGCGTGAAATCGCGGCGATGATGGGAGCGATCGCCGCTGCGAGGCTCAATCGCATCCCGGTCGTGCTCGATGGCTATGTCGCCTGCGCCGCGGCGGCGCTGCTTCATGCGATTGCGGCCGATGCGATTGCACATTGCGTCGCCGGCCATGTCTCGGCGGAGGGGGCGCATGGCGAGGTCCTGGCGCGGCTAGGCAAGCGTCCGCTGCTTGAACTCGACATGCGGCTTGGCGAAGGCTCCGGCGCCGCGCTCGCCATCGGCCTGATCAAAGCGGCGCTTGCCTGTCATCGCGACATGGCTACTTTTGAAAGCGCTGGCGTGTCGGAGAAGTCGAAATAATTGCCCCTGGCGCCGCTCCGCATGCAAGAAACTGTCACATCCGCATGCGCATTCAAGTGAAAAGCCGAATGCCGGCCGCTGAACCGCTAAGGAGCGCGGTTTCATGATCTCACTTCCGTTCCCTTATCTCGCCGCGATCTTGATCGCGGCGCTCGTCGCGGCGCTTGTCTTTCATCTCAGTCGGATGCTGGGACGGCAGCGATTGGTTCATGCGGCCTATGGCGCCGCCGCCGTGGGGCTCATCTATTTGCTGGGCGCGGGCGCCTTTGGCTGGGATTTTAACGGCCAGGGCGCGCTGCTCTGGGTCTATCTCGTGCTCTTCGCGCTCGCGGCCGCGGTCGCGGCGCGTCGGCGGTTGGCGCTGGGCGCGATTGGCTTGCCTTGGGTCTCCGCGCTGATCCAGCTCGGGGTCGTCGCCTATATGTTTGCGCCGGAATCGCTCCGGAAGCCGCCTGTGACGGCGGCGCTGTTCCTGTATTTCCTGTTCGAGGCGCTGGTCTGGCTGCGCGGGCGGGAGGACGAGCCGGCGACGGCAGACGACAGCGACGATCGTGAACGGCCGCCGCTCTTCCCGCCGCAGCGGTGTCGCGGCGTCGCTGAAGTTTCGGTCGCCGTCGCGGGGCTTGCAATTGCCTATCTGCTTGTCGCCGGACCGCGTCCGTCCGATATCGGTCCGGACTCCGCGACGGCGCAGCAGCATGAGCCGGAGACCGAAGAGGCCGCAGTAACCGAAGAGACGGCGACGACAGAGGAGACGCCCGCAGCCGGCGAGACTACGACCGCCGAGGGGACGCCCGCAGCAGGCGAAACGTCGGCCTCCGGGGAGACGCCCGACGCCGGCGAAACGGCGGCGGCCTCCGACGACAAGACCGCGGCGCCGGCAGCGCCGGATGATTCAGCAACTGCCGGGAATACGGCGAACGAAAAGCCGGAAACGCCGCCACAAGTGGCAACCAGCGAAGCCTCGCCGCCGCCAGCGCCCGCCGTTGCGAAGGACCCAGGGAATTATACGGCCCACGCGGGAGACACGTTCAAATCCATTGCCAAGCGCCTCTATGGAACGACGAAAAAATGGCGAGCGCTTGCCGACGCCAATCCGGAGTTGAAGGTGAAGAGGTTCCGCGCCGGCCAACTGATCAAGTTGCCGTCGCCGCCGACCCGGTGAACGTTGCGGGACGGCGCCGCGCGCCTTAAAGCCCGGCGCCTGAACGGGTGTTGACGCCCGCGTCGCACGCGGAGAATTGGTCATCCGTGAAGAACTCGCAAGGCATTGACGTGACGAAGTTTTGAGACCTGCGGAAGTAATCGTTTCCGCAGGTTTTCACTGCGCGGGATGCTGTTTGCTTGCAAATTGATCCGGCGCCGCTGTCGTGATTCTGTGCTCTCGGGGAAGGCCT
>NZ_JBFWVN010000080.1:0-10219 GCF_050246715.1 Methylocystis sp. | reverse complement strand
ACGCGCATCGATCTTCCGGGCGTCGGCAAGAATCTGCAGGACCGCTATGAAGTCGGCGTCGTCAATCGCGTCAAGGACGATTGGGGAATCTTGAAAGGCGCGCAATATAAGAACACCGACACCCAATACGCCGACTGGCTGCGCACCAAGGATAAATATACCGGCTCGGTCTATGGCACGAATGGCGCGGTGCTCGCCGTCATCAAGCGCTCGGCGAATGAGCGGTCGCTGCCAGACCTCTTCTGTTTCGGCGTGCTCGCCGATTTCCGCGGCTATTATCCCGGTTATTCGAAGCGGGTCGTCGAGCGTCTCAATTGTCTGACTTGGGCCGTGCTCAAAGCGCACACCAACAACCGCGCCGGCTATGTGAAGCTCAAATCCACTAATCCGCTCGAGCGGCCGGAAATCAATTTCCGCTATTTCGCCGAGGGCACGCCCGATCAAAACGAGGACCTCGATTCGGTGGTCGAGGGCGTGAGATTCGTGCGTGACCTCACGCGTCCGCTCATCGAGCTCGGCGTCGTCGAAGAGGAGGAATCGCCCGGCAGCGAGATGACGAGCGACGAACAGATTCGCGATTTCGTACGCTATCAGTCGTGGGGCCATCACGCTTCCTGCACTTGCGCGATCGGGCCGGACGGCGCCAGCGACGCGGTTCTCGATTCGAATTTCCGTGTGCGCGGCGCGAAGGGCCTGCGCGTCGTCGACGCCTCGGTGTTCCCGCGCATTCCCGGATTTTTTATCGTCAGCGCGGTCTATATGATTGGTGAAAAGGCTGCCGATGCGATCCTCGCCGACCGCTAGCCTGGCGCCGGGAACGCCGCTGGTTTCGCAGAGGCGGCGGAACAGCTTCATGCGCCGCCTCTTGGCGTTTTTGGTTCCGGCGCTTGCCTATGGAATATGCGCATCGCCGGCGCATGCGCATACCGAGTTCGCGTCGCTCGGCGTCTTCTGGTCGGGTGCCGCCCATTTCCTGCTGAGCTTCGAGCGACCGGCGCTCGTTGTCGCCTTCGCGATCTGGGCAGGGACGCATAAGCAGCGCGCCGACGCCGCCCTGGTCGGCGCCATCGGTCTCGGGACCTTCATTGCAGGGCTCGCGACACGTCCGGAAGTCGTGGAGAGCCATTCCGCTTCAACGATCGTGATCGTCGCTCTGGTCTTGCTCGGTGCGGCGGGCATCGCCCGGGTTCAGCTTGGCGCGCGGCCGATTCTGATCGCCGCCGTCTGCTGCGGATTGATCGCGGGCGCGATCGGCGCGACCGGCGAAACGATCCGGGATCGAGTGATCAATGCCAGCGCCTTGTCGCTGGTCGCCGCGGCCGCCGCGGCCTATGCGCTCATGGCGTCGTCCTATGTCGCGCGATGGCGACGTCCCGCCTCGGTCTGAGACTCTGCGCCGGCGCCGTCACGATTCTAGCGGCCGTTTGCGCTTCAGGATATTTGCGAATTTGTGGCTCCGGCTGATCCTTTGCGCGCTCGCGGCGCAATTCGCCCTCCTGCTGCAGACCCCATCCGCGCATGCGCATCTTTCATCCGACAGCTATCTGCATGTCGATATCGACGCGGGCGGGCGCCCGAGCGGACAGTGGGACATTTCGCTGCGCGATCTCGACGCCGCGATCGGGCTCGCCGGCGATGACGGCGTCATCACCTGGGGCGGGTTGAAAGCGCGCCGCGCCGCGATCGAAGCCTATGCCTTTGATCGATTGTCGATCGACGGCTGCGCGTTGCGCCCGAGCGACATGCTCGTCGATCGCCATGCCGGCGCCGCCCATGCCGTGTTGCGCTTCAAGGCGGAATGCCAGTCCGCGCCAGCGCCGCGGCGCCTCCATTATCGGCTGCTCTTCGATTTGGATCCGACGCATCGCGGCCTTCTCACGCTCGCGACGCCAGCCGGCGAGCGCTCGGAAGTCCTGTCGCCCGAACGCGCCGACATTGCGCTCGATCGCATCGACGAGTCGACGTCCGGCTCCTTTCTCCACTTTGTCGGCTTCGGCGTCAGCCACATTCTTTTCGGCTATGACCATCTTTTGTTTGTCGCCGTGCTGATGATTTTCGCCGCCTTTCGGCGCGGCGAGTCGGGCTGGACGCCGCTCGACGGCTTTGGCGCCAGCGCGCTCCAGACTTTGACGATCCTGACGGCTTTTACACTGGCGCATGGCGTCACATTGACGTTGTCGCTGTTTCATTTCATCGACGCGCCGGCGCGTTTCGTCGAACCCGCGGTCGCCGCCACGATCATGGGAGCGGCGATTGACAACCTTCTGCCGCTTCTCTCCTACGCGCGCTGGACCATCGCATTCGGCTTCGGCCTGGTGCATGGCCTCGCCTTTGCGACGGCGCTAGGTCCGATGCGTCTGTCGACATCGGGATTGCTGTATGCGCTTGCCGGCTTCAACGGCGGAGTCGAACTCGGCCAGATCGCTGTTGCATCACTGCTTATGCCGCTCGTGTTTACGGCGCGGCGCAAGGCGCTTTATGTCAGTTATGTTGCACCGGCGTTGACAGCGCTCGCATTCATTCTCGCGCTGGTCTGGTTCGTTGACCGTATCGAAGCGCTACTGTGAATTTCGCGTTGTCTGCAAACCCGCGCAGAGAAAGGCGACCGGTCGGACATCGTTGATGCATCGGCCATGTTCTGCGTTTTGGCCGAGCGGCAGCCTCTGCTGAGCGCGCTTTAACGATCAACCGGGCCCGATGCCGAGGTCCAAGAAGCGCAGGGCAAGCTCCGGCGCGAGTATTGACGTCACAAGTTCGCTGGGCGCAAGCTCCACGATCTCGGCATAGCGGTTCCATTTCGAGGGGCTGGCGGCCGATGGTCTCCCCGTGCCGCCGCCTTCGGCAGTGGCTGAATATTTGGAGGCGTGAGCCAGAGCATCGATGAAGCTCTCAAGCGGCTCCACTCTCGATTGGAGCGCTCTCAATTCATCATCGAAGCAAATTTGGCTCAATTATCCAAGAAGCTCCGCAGCTTCCGGCTTCTCGACGGATGCTTCAGCTTTCTCAGCGCCTTCGCCTCGATCTGGCGGATGCGCTCGCGCGTCACTGAGAACTGCTGGCCGACTTCTTCCAGCGTATGGTCGGTGTTCATGCCGATGCCGAAGCGCATGCGCAGCACGCGCTCCTCGCGCGGCGTTAGCGATGACAAGACGCGCGTCGTCGTCTCGCGCAGATTCGATTGAATCGCCGCCTCGATCGGCAGCACTGCGTTCTTGTCTTCGATGAAATCACCGAGATGCGAATCCTCCTCGTCGCCGATCGGCGTTTCGAGCGAGATCGGCTCCTTGGCGATTTTTAGAACCTTGCGCACCTTCTCAAGCGGCATGGCGAGCTTTTCGGAAAGCTCTTCGGGCGTCGGCTCGCGGCCGATCTCATGCAGCATCTGGCGCGAGGTGCGCACGATCTTGTTGATCGTCTCAATCATATGCACCGGAATGCGGATCGTGCGCGCCTGATCGGCGATCGAGCGGGTGATCGCCTGTCTGATCCACCACGTCGCATAGGTCGAGAATTTATAGCCGCGGCGATATTCGAATTTGTCGACCGCCTTCATCAGGCCGATATTGCCTTCCTGGATGAGGTCTAGGAACTGCAGGCCGCGGTTGGTGTATTTCTTGGCGATGGAAATCACGAGACGCAAATTCGCCTCGACCATCTCCTTCTTAGCCTGCCGGGCTTCGCGCTCGCCCTTCTGCACCATATGCACGATCTTGCGAAACTCGGAAATTTCCAATCCGGTTTCAGTCGCAAGCGCGTGAATGTCGGCGCGCAGATCCTTGATGCGATCCTTATCGGCGGCGACGAATTCCCTCCAGCCCTTGGAGCCGAGCTTGGCGACGCGCATGACCCATTTGGGATCAAGCTCCGAGCCGTGAAACTTGTCGATAAAATCTTCGCGCATCACGCCATGGCTGTCGGCGAGCCGCAGGAGCTTCGTCTCATAGCCGATGAGACGCTTGTTGATGTCGTAGAGTTGCTCGACGAGCGCTTCGATGCGATTTTGATTGAGCGAGAGCGATTTGACGTCGGCGACGATCTCTTTCTTTAGCGTCTTGTATTTGCGCTCCTGCGCAGGCGTCAGAGTCTCGTTCTTGAGCTTGTTCTCGACATTCTGATCCTGAAGCCGGCGCAGCTTCTTATAGGCGTCGGCGATGCGCGCGAAGGTTTCGAGAACTTTCGGCTTCAGCTCCGATTCCATGGCCGAAAGCGACACGGAATTTTCCATGTCGTCTTCTTCCTCGAATGTCTCTTCCGCTGGCGGGCCTTCCTCCTCCAATCCGGCGGGCGGCGTACGCGGCGCGGTCGCAGGCGCCATGTCGGCGCCGTTGGACGGCTCCGCGGCCTTCGCCGCCTTGCCTTCGGGGCCGGCGTAGGTCGCCTCGAGATCGATGATGTCGCGCAGCAGGACCTTGCCCGCCTCCAATTCCTCGCGCCAGATGATGATCGCCTGGAAGGTGAGCGGGCTCTCGCAGAGTCCGGCGATCATCGCCTCGCGCCCGGCTTCGATCCTTTTGGCGATAGCGATTTCGCCTTCGCGCGACAGAAGCTCGACCGAGCCCATCTCGCGCAGATACATGCGCACGGGATCGTCGGTGCGATCCGCGGGCTCCGACGCGCGCGTCGCCACCGCGGTCGCGCGTGGGCTCTCGACGAGTTCGCCGCCTTCCGATTCTTCTTCTTCGGCGGACTGTTCCTCTTCGACGTCGTCCGGGTCGTCGCCTTCCGAAACGGTGATGCCCATTTCAGAGAGCATCGCGTAGACGTCCTCGATCTGGTCGGATGACACTTCCTCGGACGGCAACACGGCGTTCAATTCGGCATAGGTCACAAAGCCGCGCTTCTTGGCGAGCTTGATCATCCGCTTGACGGCGGCGTCGTTGAGATCGAGAAGCGGCCCGTCGGACGTTTCCGTCGTCGCTGCGGTTTCGTTCTCGACCTTGTCTTCGTCTTTTTTCGCCATCCACAAACTCCAAGCGCCTCGCCCCGGATCGGTTCCCCGAACCAGGCAAGGCGCAAGTTTTCTCAAAAAAGCCCCGAGAGGCCGCCCCTCTCCAAGCTGCGGCGCGGCAAGCGGGCGAAGAACCCAGCCGACCGCATGAACCCTTCGCGATGAACCCTTCGCGCCGCCTCCTCCTATCGGGAATCATCGATTCCTGATACGCCGCATTTCTTGAGTATCCGCTTATCGCCGCCAATGCGCGCGTCACTTCATGACTCTCGCTTTGGCGTCGGCGCGGATACTAGCGGCGCGTTTCCCGTCCCCTTTTCGCCACGACGCTAACCTCTGCGAATTCACAAATTACGCGACGGCCGGCCGGAAAGCGATCCATATCCTTCCACCGCCGCTTCTGCGCCATCTAGCGCCGACAACTGGGTCTGAATATCCCTCAGTCGGGCATAATCCCGCTCATTGGGTTTGTCGGCCAGCATGGCTTGCACCGCGCGCAACTCTCTATTTAACGCCAACGATCTGCGATGCAAGACGAAAGCCTGTCGCAGGCTTTCGCCGGCGTCGGCGGTCGCGGCCTCGGGGCGCACGCTCCACAGCGTGGAATGGGCGGCCATCGCCTCGAGCCGCGCGATCGTCCGGTCAAGCCCAAGCGAAAACAGAAAAGGGCGAAGCTCGGCTTTATTCGAGTCGTTAAGTTCGGCAAATCGCAGGAGTGCGTCGCGCAACGCCCGCGCGTCGGGGGAATTGAGGTCGAGGGTCGCCAGCTCCTCGACCCGGGGATCGATCAGGTCGGGATGATTGATCAGGATCAACAGGATAAGCGCCTCCCGCGGCGCGATCCCCGACTTGACGCCGCGAAACAGGGGCGAATTCGCTAATGCTGGGCCAATGGTCAAGGGCGCGTCGTCGGAAGGTTGCGCAAATCTGCCGCGCCGCTGCCGCTGGGAATCTGGGCGCCTAAATTTTGTGCGCCGATCGCGGTCGAAGAGCCGGTCCAGCCGCTGCTTCAGTTCCTGCAGATAGTGGCGCCGCAGGTCGTCGTCTCTGATCTGCCCCGTGATCTCTTGCAGCCGCCGTTCGAGCGCGGCGCGGCGCTCTGGCGTGTCGAGCGTCGCCGCTTCGGTCTCGCGCATCCACAAGAGATCGACGAGCGGCAGCGGCCGGTTCAGCGCGTCGGCGAGCGCCTCGGCGCCGCTTGAGCGCAGCAATTCATCGGGATCCTGGCCGTCGGGCAAGAGGACGAAGCGCAGCGTGCGGCCGGGGCCGATCAGCGGCAGCGCCGTGTCCACCGCTCGAAAGGCCGCCTTCAACCCCGCCTTGTCGCCGTCGAAGCAGAGGATCGGCTCCTCAGCCAGACGCCAGAGCAGGGCGCATTGTTCGGGCGTCAACGCCGTGCCGAGCGGGGCGACAGCATGGGGAAACCCGGCCGCCGTCAACGCAATGACGTCGACATAGCCCTCGACGGCGATCACCGCGGCGGTCTCATGCGCGGCCTTACGGGCGTTATGCAGATTGTAGAGCGTCGCGCCCTTGTGAAAGAGCGCCGTCTCAGGGGAATTGAGATATTTCGCCTGCGCGTCCGCCTCCAGCGCGCGACCGCCGAAAGCGATAACGCGGCCCGAGCGGTCGCAGATCGGGAACATGACTCGATTGCGGAACCGGTCGTAGGGGACGGCGATGTCCTCGCCATGAACGAGCAAGCCCGCCTCGATCATGGTTTCGACGCTTGCACCCTTGGCGGCGAGATGATCGCGCAGCGCATGGCGCTCAGCCGGCGCGAAGCCGATGCGAAATTTTTCGCGCGAGGACAGGGAAATCTGGCGGCGATCGAGATAGGCGCGCGCCTCGCGCCCCGCCGGGCCGGCGAGCCGCTTTTCGAAAAAGACCGCCGCCGCCTCCAGCGCCTCGCCAAGCGTCGCGCGGCGGCGATCCTGCTCCTGCTGCTCCTTGGTTTCGACCGGCAGCGCCAGGCCGGCGAGCGCCGCGAGCCGCTCCACCGCCTCGGGAAAGGAGAGCCCCTCCGTCTCCATGAGAAAATCGAAAATATTGCCGTTCTTCCCCGCCGAGAAGTCGAACCAGCGCATTTTCTGGTCGTTGACGTAAAAGGAGGGGGTTTTTTCGGCGTTGAAGGGCGAGAGGCCCCGCCACTCCCTGCCTTCTTTCCGCAGCTTCACCTTCTGGCGCACGACCTCGGAGACGGGCACGCGCGCCCGAATCTCATCGAGGAAGGAAGGCGAGAAGCGCATAAGATGTCCCTAGCACCACTCCTTCTCGGCGGGGAATAAATTCACCACCATTCCCATGATTCACAGCTGGTTCCTGCGCCGGATATATGGTCGGATAGGCGCGTCATGACGTTGCGACAAAAAATGACCGACGCCGAGATTGACGCGGCGATCGCGAGCGATCCCGATTGGGCGGCATTCGAGCCCATCGACTGGAGTAAGGCTGAAGTCGTCGTTCCACCGAAGAAGCAGGCGATCTCGATCCGCCTCGACCAAGACCTCGTCGACTTCTTCAAGGCCGAAGGTCCAGGCTACCAGCGGCGCATCAACGCCGTGCTGCGGAGCTATGTGATCAAGCGCAAGCGCGCATAATCAACGCGCGTCGCGCCAAGCCTTGCCGCGAGCATTGCCGACCTCCTGCGGACCGCGCTTCAATTGGAATGATGCGCGTGGCGACCCGTCGAATGGTGATCGACGTGGGGCGCTTCGCCCTGCTCGGCGTCCGCCGGCACGACCACGAGCTGTCCGTAGCGCACGCCGCGCTCGCCGATCACATGGCCGGCGAAATGCTCGACGTCCGACTTCTGGCCCTTGAGCAACGACACTTCGAGACAGGTCGCTTCGTCGATGTGCACATGCAGGGTCGCGATCGACATGTCGGCGTGCGAGTGATGGTCATGCATCAGTCTTTTCGACAGCTGCCGCGTCTCGTGGTCATAGACATAGACGAGAGCCGCCATGCAGGAACGGGCGCTGTCATCGGCTTTGGGCGTTTTGAGCAGCCCGGCGCGAACGAGATCGCGCACCGCTTCGGAACGGTTCCGATGGCCGCCCGTCTCCATATATTGATCGAGCGCGCTCATCAGCTCTTCGTCGATCGTGATCGTTACGCGCTGCATAATTCGGCCCCGCCTGTCCGCGCCCGCGCCGGTCTTCAACCGGCCAAAAGCCGCGACCCCTGCCGCGGCGGTCAGTCTATCGCCAAGCGGCGCTGGCCGCCATAGGGGGTTCCTGGCGCCGTCTCGTCAGCGAGTCGCCCTCCGCGCCGCGCCAGGGACCGGACTCGGGCAGGTAATATGCGACCGATCACTGCGGCGCGCGCCTCGCGCGCCACTGAGTGCGCGCCCGAAGCGCCTGCAGTCTAGCCGGGCGATCAAGGCGAATTACAATAGTCTGGTCCGTCTTTAATCGCTTCGAGCGCCTTCCGATTTCCTTCGAGGGCCGCTTTCACAAGCCTGCCGCACTTCGATTTTGGCTTCTTCAGATATGTCATCGCTGCATTGCTTGCGCAGGCGGAGCACAGACCAAGCGTCAACAATTGATTGTCGAGATCATCATATCTGAGGTCCGACGCGCTGTTTTTTGAGCGATCAACGTCAACGTCATAAAACGTATATTCCTTATCCGGAAATGGATCACGCTTGCCAATTTTGCAGTTTGTAAGGCGGAGCGCCTCGACCTTGCGGCCATTGATAAAAACATGCGTGGGGTAGCAATATCCGCCGTGCGAACAGAAGCTCGCGATCCCTGTCGCCTTCTCCACGCGATATTGGGTGATGGCGGCATCGATGCCGCCCTTTGGGATGATCGAAGCGGGACTTTCGATCGCCGGCACGTCGCGAAGCGCGACAGCCTTGCATAGATCGGCGCCGAAGGCGCTGGACGTCATCAAGGCCAGGAGCATAACGGCAATATGGATTGGCGGTTTCATCGCCGATTTTCCGTCTTTAGATCGCGCGCGGTCCGAATGCGTTTGCGGACGAGCGCGGTTGGCCCGCACGACAGATAACGCATCTTTGGCGTTTGGAAAGTTCCCGGGTCAGGCGCTCAAATCATTTAAGCGGGACGCCGGCGC
Source organism: Methylocystis sp. (assembly GCF_050246715.1). Lineage (NCBI taxonomy): Bacteria > Pseudomonadati > Pseudomonadota > Alphaproteobacteria > Hyphomicrobiales > Methylocystaceae > Methylocystis > Methylocystis sp. The sequence goes on along the minus strand of NZ_JBFWVN010000080.1, from coordinate 1,188 downwards.
TTGCGCTGCGCGGACAGATCGCGCACCGTTGCGCCACAGTCTGGCGACAGGGAAGCCATGAACATGGATGCGAGCGATCGGCTGAACGATCTCGACAAGCGCTTCGTCAAAATCTACGAGGCGGCGAGAGCGGACATCGTCGAGCGACAGCAACTGCGCGCGCTGATCGTCATCGACGACGACCGTTTGCTGCTTTACCGCCACGGCTATCCGGCGCAGACGTTTCCCGGTCTTCAGCCGCCGCTCTACGCGAAATTGAAGACGCTTGGCCACGCGCCGCTTGCGGTCTTCTGCCTGCTTGGCGGCGCGCCCGATGGGCCGCTCGATGACAGTCTCATGAGCAGGATCACTGACTATCGCGCAGCGCTGGCGTCCTGCGCGCAGGACCTCGACACCGGCCAGGAAGCTCGGACGGGCGTCTTGCCGCAGCCAAGCCCGCTCTATGCGAAGGTGATGAGATTTCTCGACGGCCTCGCCGCCTCGCGCGAGCATTCGCACGCGGCGCTTGCCGCTTTCGCGGGCGATGTCGGCGGTGACATCGGTCCGCTCCTTGCCGCGGCGGCGCGCGCGCAGCTCGACGCCTGCGACGCGCTCGTTACGCGGATCCGCCGAGACCTGCTGTCGCGCGAGGAGTGGCGCGAGCTTCGCGTTCTCGTTCTCGGGCCCTATATGGCGCGACAGGGCGAGCTCTTTTTGCAATATTTCGCGAAACTGCTCGACACGCCGATGCAGGGCGACAAGCGGCTCGTCTATTATGACGGCGACGATCTCGTGGGTGCCTTTGACCGTTTGGGAACCGTCATGCTTGATGCGATGGCCTCGCATGCGATTTTCGGCGACCGGTCCAGGCTGCATCGAGACGTTCTGGCCGATGGGACCGCGCGCTATCTGGAGGCGCTCGCCGCGGCCCATCGCGAGGCGGACCAGCCTCTCGACGCGTCCCGCCGCTAAATTCTTGGCGCTTCGGACGAGCCGCCCAATTGACTGCCGGCGGTTTCCGCCATTCGCGGACGCGCCGGGCGATCTAGCCCATCTTATTCGTGACGGCGCGACTTTCGGCATCGTCGTGATGTCGGGCGGCATGGCCGCGCGGCGGCGTTCGGGTTTTTCACCCCTTCTAGGACCGCACTTTGTGGAACGCGTTGGAGGGATAGGAGGGACGAGCGGGGCACGCCGCCCCGTCGTTCA
>NZ_JBFWVN010000079.1:0-10364 GCF_050246715.1 Methylocystis sp. | reverse complement strand
GACAGCGGCGCCGGATCAATTTGCAAGCAAACAGCATCCCGCGCAGCGAAAACCTGCGGAAACGATTACTTCCGCAGGTCTCAAAACTTCGTCACGTCAACGCCTTGCGAGTTCTTCACGGATGACCGGGCCAAGGCAGCCTTGGAGCGCATCAAGGTTCAGCTTGCGCCTCAGCTGACGTTGGACGCGGATCAGGTCGAGCGCTTCGGCGCTTTCATGCGGGAGCGGATCACGACGGGCGAGACGACCTTTCGCAAAGCCTATTTGCGCTCAATCGTCGACGCCATCGAGGTCGACGACAAGGTGATCCGCATCCACGGCTCCAAAGCCAGCCTCGAACAGGCCGTCATCGCCGGAGAACAAATCGGCAAGGGTGTTCGCAGTTTTATACGCAAATGGCGCGCCCAAGGGGAATCGAACCCCTGTTTTCGCCGTGAAAGAGGGATAACCTACACTTATATGGACGATGGTGGACAGAACGCCGCCATATAATCACTGAATTTGCTTACATTTGTGTCCGTCATTATCCGCACTTGTCCACGCACGCCTTTTCCGTATAATATCCGTATACGGAATCGAAGACCCCTAAATGGCCCGGACAGTCAAGAACGCGAAAATTGACACCCGCTCCGCCCGCGCCAAGCTCGCGGAGCGTCGCGAGCCCTACTGGACTGTCATTTCAGCGGGCTGCGCCATCGGCTACAGGCGTGGCGCGAAAGGCGGGACGTGGATCGCTCGACTGCGTGACGAAGCCGGCAAGCAGAATTACAAGGCATTGGGAGCCGCCGACGACGCCCGCGACGCGGACGGCCTCACCGTGTTCACATTCCAGCAAGCGCAAGAGCGCGCGCGAGCGTTCTTCAAACGAAAGGCGAGAGAGCTGGCGGGCGAGTTCGCCCCGGAAGACGGACCATATACTGTCGCCAAGGCTCTGGATGCTTATTTCGCCGAACGCGCACGCAAAGGCTCGAAGGGCCTCGCGAAGGATCGTGCAGCCGCCAGCGCCAGGATAATGCCTGACCTAGGCGAAGCCGAAGTCGTCAAACTAACAACGAAGCGGCTTCGAGACTGGCAATCCGCCTTGGCAACCGCGCCGAAGTTAACCCGCGTCGGCCGGATGACGAAAAAGCGCCGCAAGGCCGTCGCGATCGATTCAAAAGACGCTGACGCCGTGCGCGCGCGTCGCGCGACTGCTAATCGCACGCTCACCGTCCTAAAGGCCGCGCTCAATCATGCCTTCCATGAAGGCCGCGTCGCCAGCGACGACGCATGGCGCAAGGTGAAGCCATTCCGTGAGGCCGACGCTCCGATTATCAGGTTCCTGACTGACGACGAGGCCCGTCGCCTCGTGAACGCTTGCGCTGGAGCCTTTCGTGACCTTGTGCGGGCGGCGCTTCTAACCGGCTGTCGTTATGGTGAGTTAACGCGGATGCGCGCCAGCGACTTCAGCCGGGAAACCGGAACGATCGCGGTCCGCGAAAGCAAGGCGGGCAAACCGCGCCATGTGGCGCTAACCGATGAAGGCCAGCTTATTTTTGCAGCGCTGACAGCGGGAAAAACAGGACGCGAGCCGATATTCGTCCGCGACGACGGCGCCACGTGGGGGCCGTCGCATCAGCAACGCCCCCTCGACGCCGCGAGCAAGCGGGCCAAGATCACGCCGGAGGCGACATTTCACATTCTGCGACATAGCTACGCCAGCGCGCTCGCCATGCGCGGCGTTCCGATGGGCGTCATCGCCGCGCAGCTCGGGCACGCCGACACACGCATGACTGAGAAGCACTATGCGCATCTGGCGCCGAGTTATGTCGCGGAGACCGTTCGCGGCGCGCTGCCAGCGCTCGGGATCGTGGAGCAATCGAACATCGCCCCCTTGAGGGGCTCGAAATCGGGCGGAGGTCCCGCCTGATAAGCGGCCGGGCGAGGCGCTGGTACCGTCAAGCCCGGCCTACCACAACGCGAAACTGGAGTTCGCATCATGGCTGAGAAACCACATACACCATCGCGGCGGGCGATGCTCGCCGGCCTTGCCGCCGCGCCTGTCGCCGGGATTCCTGCGTTAGCTGGCGCTGCCATTGGCGATGATCCGATTTTCGCCGCCATCGCCGAACATCGCAGAATGAAAGGCGTCGCAGACGCGGCTGGAAATGCAGTGTCATCCGCCATCCATGCGTTCGAAAAGGCGAGGGAAACTATCGGCCAAGTCATTTTCAAAGGCGAAAATGTTCACAGTTTGCTGCGTCTGGAGGCGCTTGCCGGACGCCACGAGCTGTTGTCCGACGCGGATCTTGAAGCAACGATCGCGCAAATGAGAAGGGGCTTCGCCGCGCAAAAGGCGGAACGCGCGAGCGACGCCGCGAAGCGCGAGGAAGCGGAATATTTGGACGCCCGCGCAGCGTTGGAATCTCGCCTGGGCGAATTCGAAAAGGCTGAACGTGACTGTCGCGTTGTCGAATTGGACGATGCGGCGTCGGATGCCTATTCCGCTCTATGGGATGCCGAACAAGCCATTCTCGAAACGCAGCCGACGACCCGCGCTGGCGCGCTGGCACTGCTGGACTGTGGTGCTCGCTATCTGGAAGATAACGGCAGCGATGAGCAGTCCGTCGTCGCCGAAGCCATCCGCAACGCCGTCGCGGTCCTGGAGCGGGAGGCGCAGTCATGACCGAGCTGAGCAACGTCAAGGCGCGGCTTCACCATCTGCCGCTTCACACCATCATCGCGCTGACATGGCGGATCAAACTCGCGCGGCTCTTTCTATGGTTCGCGCGCGTGACCGACACATACGACGGCGTCGCCATGAGAACGACTCGGCTCATCATCGAGAGCGCCGAGCGCTGCGCCGTCAGAGCGGACGATCTGCGGAGAAGGCTGAGGCCGTGACTTACGACCGCGCCGAGATTATGCGAGACGCCCACAAGCGATTCCGAGACGGTAAGCGCCTCGGGCTCGGCTGGAGTTTCGGGCAATGCTTGGCCACGGGGTGGGCAGCGGCGCGGGCCAAGCGGCGATCGGTTTCGAGAGCGGCTTCCATCCCTCGAGAGGCCAACTCGCGGCTCAATTGTTAAGCCAGTTCCTGTCAGCTCCCGCGGGCAAATTCCAAAGATTCTCCACGGCTGGCGGTGTTTGCGCGCCTGCGCCTGTCTGGTGAGCGCCCAGTTCGCCCTGCGCCACGAGGTCGCTGCGTTGCGACATGTCGCGCGCCTTAGCATCGGCGACGCTCGGTAGCCGATCATCAAGCGCTGGGTCGCGGGGTCCATTGTTGGGTTGATGGAGCGCGAGCATCTCGCGCGCCGCGGTGGCGTCGATGCTCGCGCTGGGAGCCGCCAGCGAGCGATACGTCATTGGCTCCGACGTGTTTGCCACAGTCGCCGGTCCAGACGCGGCGTTGCACGCGGAAAGCGTGACGAAAAACGCAAGAACAGCGACGCGAGGCGACAACATGCGGCGCATCTCACTCTGTATTGTTTGAGAAATGATGAAGGCCGGGAATTTATCCGCTATGCCTGCCTTCTTCTCCGATGCGCTGCTGCCTCGGGATTTGCGGTGTCAGCCGTGGCGGTAACACGCAAGCCAACCGCCCCCATGTCGTAGCAACAGAACGCCCCGACCGTGGATGTAACGGCGGGGCGTTTTTGTCTCTCAGCCGGGACAGGCCAACGCTTCTTTCTCATTCCCTCGCGAGCAATTACAGATGGCACTCCGATTGATCTGCAATATAGGCTTGTCGCTTTTGTCCCATATCGGAACAGGCTTGCGCCGAGTTGGGTAACAATTGTGGGGAAAGCCAGAATGTTTGCGTTTGTTCGAGACCACTGGCTCCAAATTATAGTGGGCTGGGGGATATTAGCTGGCTTGGCGTGGCTGTTTATCTATGGAGCCGGCAGAGCCTCGGAGGGCAAGCGTCGATTTCCGCAACGCCCGACGCGCAAATTGCATGTCAAATGTCTCCGAGGCCGTATTGGATTCGCGAAATGTATGACGCGAGCGCCTTGGCGTCGGTGCCAGACAGGCGATTAACGAGACCCCGCCTGGTCGGCTCCTCTTCGAAATAGGCATAGGCGAGCGCAATGCCGTTGGCGTCTTCGACCGCGAAGGACTCTGCGGCCTTGCGGATACGCAGCGGCAAGGCATAGGGCATGGGCGTCATTCGCTCCACGCGGCGCCGATCAGATCGGCGAGGCGCTGGAGCTTTTCCCAGAAGAGATGCTTCGTGATCCGCCGGATGAGGCTAGCGCGATGGTGCTTTCGCCTGAGCCGCCTATTACGCGACCTTGGCGAGGCGCTGACGCCGGACGACTTGAAGCGCCTGCTTTGAGTCCTAGCTCATCATGAGCGCGGTTTTCATGCTCGTCCGCGCCCAAGAACGCCCCGACCGTGGATGTAACGGCGGGGCGTTTACTCGAAAAGGGATTGGCGGCAACGCCAAGCCGATCACATCTGACTGGCCGCAGGGCACTGCTGACGCGGATGGCGTCGCGCTTGGCGTTGCAAGCGCAGGCTGCCGCTCATCGATTAACAAACCATTAAGCGCCAGCGCCCGACCGCGGATGAATGGCGGGGCGTTTTGCTGCGAGGCCGCCAAGCCCCGCCAATCGCGCAGAGCCGCCCCCCTGCCTCGTCGCCGCTGTCGCCGCCCTTCTCGCACGAAATAAGCCTCGCGCCATGCTTGACGCGCGTGAGTCTTCCATTCGAAGGATTGCTGTGCTTCGCTTGCCAATTGGGCCGGCGACCAAGAGTGCCGCGAGTCGGCGGGTCGATTGCGTCCCTGCGCCCCCCGAGAATATCTGTTTCCAGAGTAATAGCGCCAGTGATATCATCCCCTCAGCCAGCGTTCCTCCATTGAGCCAAAGAGAGAAGCTCCTAGATGCCATTCTTCGAAACCCGCAGGACGTGCGGCTCGACGACGCTTGCAAGGCCGCCAAATGGATTGGCTTCACGAAGGAGAGCGGGTCCGGCAGCCACCACGTCTTCTCCAGACCGGGAGAAGAGACTCAGCTCAACTTCCAACGGAAAAAGGACGGAAAGATCCCTCCCTATCAGGGCAGACAGCTCGGAGTGATGATCAACAAGTATCGAGACGCTGATGACGAAAATTGAGCGCTATCCGTCGCAGGTGTTTTGGAGCGAGGAGGACGGTGGGTTCATCGCCCTCGCCCCTGATCTACCCGGCTGCTCGGCCTTCGGCGAGACCAAAGGAGAGGCTCTGGCGGAGTTGGACCACGCCGTCACGGCGTGGATCGGAGCGGCCGAGGCGGCGGGAAACCCCGTCCCGGAACCCTCTGAGCTCCCTGTGCCGAGCTCCTACAGCGGCAAGGTTCTGCTGCGGCTACCGAAAGAGTTGCACGCTAAGTTGGCGCAGTCGGCGAAGCGCCAAGATGTGAGCCTCAATCAGTATCTCTTGTACGTGATCGCGACAGGCGAGGCGCACGTTTCCCACGTGAACCCCGGATCGACGGGCGTCACAGGGAGTAACGTCATGACGGGCGGCGCTATCACGGCGATCAAGGCGCCCGTCGAATTTTTTCCCAGCGTGGGCCCTCCATTGGTCACGGCGAGCGGCGCTCTTCACAGCTCCTCGGCGCAGACCAAGCCGCTTTTCTTTGCACCGGTCACCCCGAACCGCCAATGGACTGCTCAGACGACTGGCGTCGTCGTACATCGCCAGGTCGGCAGAGGCAGAGGCAGACGTCAGATGAACTTGGATACTATCGCTAAACTTCAGTCGCAAACTGGGAACGGATGACAACGTGGCCGAGCCAACGCAATTCTCGTTTAGTCTGCAGGAAGCTACCGTCGCCCTGTTGGAGAAGCAGGGCATCGCATCTGGCAGATGGATGCTGGCGTTTGAGTTCAGCATATCGGTCGGAACTTTTGGGTCATCGCCTCAAAACATAAAGCCGGGGGCTATGCTCCAAGTTGCGAAGCTACAATTGACAAAAGCGCCCGACGAGCCTGCAGATAATCCCCTGGTGGTTGACGCCTCAAAGTTGAAGCCTACGCCTGCAAAGACCAAAACTGCTCAGCGGAAGTCGTAACAGCGGGGCGTTCGGCGTTTTTGGGTTGAAGCCGATCGCGGCGGGGCTATTTGAACGCAGTCGGCGCAACCTGTGCCGATCCAACCCTCCCAGGAGTTGCGCGAACTATCGCCCGGTCGAAACGGCCGGGCTTTTTCGTGCGATGGTCGGAGTCTTCGCGCATCAATGCGCTGCAGCAACGAATCTGGTCGGACGCAGCCCTAACGAACTGGCGCAATCCTGCCTGTGTGATAAATTGACCCTCGCACGGCTTAGCTTTTGTGTGGTGAGGTGCGGGCGGTGACGCGTCTCGTGTTGGTTGACCAAAAGAATTGCGTTCGCGGCGATACCGCGACGTTGGGATCCTTGGCATGGGCATATGCCTCTATGTGCGGTAATAAAAACGACGTAGCGGATTTGGCCACCGCGGCAGCCCGCTTGTTGGACGCAGAGTTTGGCCAGCCGAGCCGCGGCTATAGCTTTTCGACCTTCGCTATGAGGGGCGACGTAGACGGCTATTTCGTTTTCGAATGTGATCGCGCTGCGGACCGAGCGCCGCCGCCGCTGTCGGATGGCGCTGGCCCAGAGGCGACCGCCGCGGTCATGACTGCATGTTTCTACGTGGGCTATGTCCGCCGCCACCATTGACGGCCGCGACCGTCAGCATACGCCACGCACCTATGTTTGATTAAGCTTACGTTCCAATCTTGCTAGTACAGCTCGAATCTCGGCGGGCAATTCTTCGGTAATTATCTCGCAGAAATAATTACGTAATTCGTTGCCAATTTGCTGGATGCTCGCGAAGGGCAGTTCCTTATGCTCATTATCGAGCGGGTCGCTTCTTCGGTTATTTCGTTCTGTCATCAAGCCCCGCCCAAGGCGCCAACCCTTGGGCGACGGTTTTGTTCCTACTTTTTGGAATTGTGCCGCGCCAGCGCTCCCCGATCGCAACCCTGATGAACTGGATGCGAAGCTGAAAAAAACCCGCGACCGTGAAGCCGCGGGCAAGGATTGCTGCGGACGTCGCTACAATTGGCGACGCTGGTTAACTAGGGCTGAAGCGCGCTGAAGCAAGCTCGCCGAGCAAGAAGAATTGGTCCGGTGGTGGAAGGCGAATGTTCGCGGGGATGGAAGGCCGAGCGAAACTGTCGCCGTTCCGCGACAGTTTTCAGTTGCGGAAGCGGAAGACGAAGCTGGAATCTCCAAACAGCAAGTTTCCAAGTGGCATAAGCGCCTCGCTGATAGAGAGAAATATCGCGCCGCTCTTTATGAAGCGGCTTGGCGCAAGGCCATTGTCGCGGCGTCGCGACAATTTGAGTTGGATGGCAGACCGGCAAATTTGCCGCTGAAACTTCGCGCCGGCGCGAAGTTCTGAGCTTTAGCCACCATGCCGAGGTAGCCGCGCTTCCGCCAGCGCAAGCCGACGCGCTGCTCGACCAAGCCGAGCGCGAATGCGCATCGCACTTATGCACAGCTTCTCTTGTGTCGCTCAGCGGCCGTTGTTATCTGCGGCTATGCGGGGATAGGCGTCGCGAGCCGACAAGTTGGGAATGCATCGCCCAATTTCCCTGCGCTCATTTTCGATGCGCGCGAGATGCAGCGCGATGACGCACAGGAAACGGCGATGGCGGACGCTGCCATGCGCTAGCTATACCGGCTCCGCGCCAGCGTTCGAACTAACGGACGCTGAATGGGAGACTGTCGGCGGCGACTACTGCCAGCTAAGTCAAGATGACCGGGAATCCATTTCGCGCGCCGTTGTTCGATATTTTAGGGATATGCCTTTTGAGACCAACGTTCATCCACATAGTGAATTGGCGAGCCGGCTAAACACAATTCGGGAAGCGGCTTCGTCACTCTATCAAGCCCTGAGTCCACGAGACAAGGACGGCAACGAATTGATGGACGGCAGCATCGCCCGGGAGATGGTGGCGGCGCGGGTGCAGAACGTCTGGCAAAAATACGGCGGTCGGCGACCAAATGGCGAGCGCCATCTGATGGGGCTGGTAATGGACATCATGCTCGCGGCTTCCGGCGAGAAACGCGAGTTGGATGATGATTCAACGCCTGAAATTAAAATTCACGACGCTTGGCAGCAACTGGCCAGCGACGTGATGAATTGGGCGAAAGGGTGCGGGCTTTCTTTTACGATAGCGAACAGGACCGAAAACTCCAGGAATTGGCCTTCGCCATTTGTTAAGTTTTTCACTCGCCTGCAAGACACCATGCCAGAGGATTATAGAGAATTCGTGGGCGACGGCCCTCTAACCGCAGCGCTACTTGCCGTTCGTGAAAAGTCGAAAAAAGAGGACAAAGGATAGATTCGATTTAGGGGAATAAAAGTCGTAAACCGCGCGCAGATAATCCCATTATCGCGCGCATTTAATAGTCCACAGTATGCCCGCCATGAGCCAAGGCATTCCGCTCGCGGCGATATTGGTGGACAACATGGAGAGACCTGAAGTCACCGGGCGCAAGGTGGGCGACGCCGCCACCGCGCTCGACGGCGATTGGATCGCGACGCCTTTTCGGAAATGGTGCCGCGACGCCGGAATATCCGTTTCGCACGGCTACAATCTCGTAGCACAGGGCAAACTCAAGATCACGCATCTCGGCAATCGCGCGCTCATGACGCGCGCCGAGTCCGACCGCGTTATGCGGGAGGGCGTTTGAGAGATGGCCAACACAGCAAAGAGCCCGCCGGCGGCGACCGGCGGGGCTCAGAATTCGCTTTCAAGCGGGCTCGCTGAAGGCAATTTCTACGATAAGTCCACCGCCGCCCCGCCGCAAGGCTTGATTGGGGAGCGCTGCCGATGAGACAGCCTCCGTTCCGTCCTCGCTCGCAATTTGGCGAAGCCTCGCGCGAATATCGGCGCGAAGCTGAACGCCGTCCCCCGCCGCTCCCGCCGGCGCGATGGCGCGACACGCCGCAAGAGCCGGTTGGCGCTTACGTCCCGCCGCCCGGCGAGCCGATTCGCGTAGCAAATGGCGCATCGCAACGTCCCGCCGTTGAACTTACTTGCGCGTCCACCTTGCGGCCGGAGCCGGTTAATTGGCTCTGGCCCGGATGGCTTGCGCGCGGAAAGATGCACATCATCGGCGGACAGCCGGGCACGGGCAAGACGACGCTTGCCATGCGAATGGCGGCGACGACGACGATCGGCGGTCGATGGCCGGACGGATCGCATTCGCCTCTCGGCAATGTCGTCATCTGGAGCGGCGAAGACGATCCCGCGGATACCCTACTGCCGCGCCTGGTTGCGTCTGGAGCCGATGTCGAGCGCGTCTTCTTCGTCGGCGATGTCGCCCAGGGGGAAGAGCGTAGACCATTCGATCCCGCCAAGGATATGGAGCCGCTGCGGGAGGCCATCGCAAAGACCGGCGGCTGCAAGCTTCTAATTGTTGATCCCGTGGTGTCCGCAGTTGCGGCGGACAGCCACAAGAACGCCGACACGCGCCGAGCATTGCAGCCGCTTGTCGATCTGGCCGCAAGCGTCAATGCCGCGCTGCTCGGCATAACGCATTTGAACAAGGGAACGTCCGGCCGCGAGCCGATCGAGCGAATTACCGGCTCCATCGCCTTCGGCGCTCTGGCGCGTGTCGTCATGATCGCCGCGAAGGAGGGCTGGACCGAAGACGGGACGCCGCCGCGGCGATTCCTCGCCCGCGCCAAAAGCAACATCCGCCCGGACGAAGGCGGCTTCGCCTATGAGCTGCTCCAAGAGCCTATGCCCGGCAATGATCGTATCATCGCCTCCATAGCGATATTCGGCGAGGCGATAGAAGGCACGGCCCGCGACATGCTCGCGGCGGCCGAGGCGGAACCGTCGGAGGACAATGGCGCGCTCGGCGAGGCCGAGGACTTCCTGAAAAAGCAGTTGGCGGAAGGCCCGGTCCAGACGACCGAGTTGAAGGCGGCGGCGACGGCGCACGCCATCGCATGGCGGACAGTTGAGCGCGCAAAGAAGATGCTCGGCGTCGAGGCTACGCGCATCGGCGAAGAGGGTGTCCGTGGGGGCGGGCGATGGATGTGTCCGCGCGCATAAATTCAGATCATGCTCGACGCCAACGAAATCGCGATTGCGCTCGCCTGCGTCCTGGACGCGGGTTTGTCCGCCATCGACCCGAGCGGCGCGGCGCTTCGCCGGGCTCAGCGCATCCTGCGCGATGGTCTTCGCCTCGCCGAAGAAATGAACGCAGCGGACAATGACGCCGCATCCATCATTCGCGAAGTCGTCGCCACAATGTCAGAAAGTGAGAACCTATGACCACGCCCGCCCCGATTCTCGAATCCCGTGTCGACCTCGCTGAACACAAACGAAATATCTGGTTTGCGAGCGCCCCGCT
>NZ_JBFWVN010000078.1:0-10793 GCF_050246715.1 Methylocystis sp. | reverse complement strand
TTGATGCTTCAGTTCGCGCCGGGGGTGAAGGTGTATCTGGCATGCAAGCCGGTCGACATGCGGCGCGGCTTTGATGGACTTGCCGCCGATGTCGCGCAGGTTCTCCGCGCTGATCCCTATTCGGGCATGCATTGGGCTCCGGCGCTCGCCGTCAATAACGCGACCGCCTCTCGCTAAGGAGCCGCGGCAGAAAGGCGCGCGAAAAAACCGACGCCGCCCGCGTCGACCTTCTTCTCACCGAACTACGCCTCTCCGGCGAGCACACTCGTCCGGACCGCGCTAGCTGATAAGGAAGGCTGGCCCTCGAGACGACGCCTGCGATCTTCGTGTCGGGAAGAAAACTGCTACATGCCCTTCACGTTCTCGAGATTTTTCCGACAAAGAGCTGGATGCAATCGACGCGATCACGAATGAACATTGTCGGCAGCGAGTCCAGTCGCGTTACGGTGCGGACGCCTTAGCTGAGATCCCGTTGGTGCGCCCGCATCGGAGATCGGCGGTTATGCGCCTCTGGCCCCTTCCACGGTTCGCGATTCATCCATAGCGTTCCTCGCACGGAGTGATGACAGGTTTCGTCAGAAACTCTGGATGTGGACACATCCGCGTTTCCTGAGCCCCCTGTAGGATGACCTTTCGAGCGGAGAGCCCGGCCGGTAGTCCGGCCGTTTCAACTCAGCTCTTTCAACCTTCGAATTGCTCAGATGGGGGGCGGATGAGATGCGCTGGCGTTCTGCACTGATGCGGTCGACAGGCCGGATCGGGAACTTTCCGGCCGCTAGCGCGTTTTCTGTGAGGAGCGAATAGCTGGCTTCGGAATAGAGCGTCCCAATCAATAAAGAAAGCGCGAAAGGAAAGAAGAAGGTGGCGCTTGCGGAACGGATTCGAGTTGGGATCAGACCTGCCATTCCTAAAGGAGTGGGGCGGCTGCTTCTGACTGTGATGGGACTCGCAGTGGTAGCCGCGGTCGTTCTCAGGATTTGTGTACTTGGCTATCCAGCCATGGCGTTGTGGTTAGCGGCGGCTTTTTTCGCATGGGCATTCATTTACGGAGCTTTTCGAGCTTCCGAGGCGCCGAGGCGACCGTTCAGATAAAGCGGAAGGCGCGCAGTGCGGCCAAGCGCTTCGTCTCAGGCGACGGATCCCAGCTACAAAGAACACCGGGCGCGCAGCTGGACATGTGCGCAATCTGAGCGGACGAACGCTTCTCGCCGAGTTCGATCGTGCATCTGAATCGGATCAGTCGCGCCCTTCTAGTCGTCGGCATGAGCATTGTGCATCAGTTTTCTAGCCGGCGCCGCGGAAGAGGCTCGCGATTCAGTCAGGTCGCTCGTCTTAACGAGTCTGTATGGACTCTCCGGCCTTTCAGTGCGCCAAGCGAGTGCGTCGTCGCAAGGAACCCGCGCAAAATCAAAGCCCGTCGGGATATTTCTCGGTGCTAACCATGTGCGACTAAAAAATCAAGAAATTGACAGGCTTGTTCAGTCGACGCGCAACTTTTCGCCGCATTTTGGTGCAAAGTAACTCCCAGACAAGCTTACATATTTGACGGATGGCTTATCATGTTCAAGCGTGTTCCGACATCGAAGGCAGGTTTATCGAAAATAGCTCCCCTTGATGTCTTCTGGGCGATTGCCGCGCCAATTTTGGCCCTCGCGCTGCGCGATCCAAATCTTCTCGACATTGGCGATGCAACGGAAGGCATTCCCCCCGGCTATCAATATATACTTGTGACCATCATCTGCGCGATTCCGGCGTTCTTAGTTTTTCGGATCAGCGAGGGAATGAACCATTTGTTTTCTGTTCACGACGCCTTCGCAGTTTGCGCTGCCGTGGCAGCGACAGTCGCTTCCAGTAGCCTCTTCCTGTTCGTTTTGACTCGCCTCGACGGCGTGCCGCGCTCTACGCCGCTTATTTGTGGGTTGGTCCTGGGCGCCGGCTTGATCGTCGACCGGGCGATAGCGAGGGTCTACCATCAGAAACTCATTACACACAAAGCGAAGCACGAAGCCACTGCAGCGCCACAAGACTTGCGGCGCATAATCCTGATTGGCGCCGATCGATTTTCGGCGTTGACAGCAAAGCTGCTGGAACATCAGCGTCCACGGACGACGCAGGCGGTCGCCGCAATTGACCCTCGCGAGGCCCTAATCGGACGGGCTATCGCTGGGGTAAAAATCGTCGGATCGGTGGAAGATTTTGAAGCCATCGTCGACGAATTTGCCGTTCACGGCGTTGAAATCGACGAAGTTTGGCTTTCAGACGATGTAACAAGTTTGTCGGATGACACTATAGAGAGGGTGAGCGAGCAATGTGCGACGCGAGGACTCAAGTTTGCACGGATATCCGAGGCGTTGAATTTGACGCCTTCGATCATATGCGCTTCCGATAACTGGCGCAGCGACGCCGATGACGCCACGAGACTTGGCGGTTATTTTAAGTTGAAACGCGTTATTGATTTTATAGGGGCCAGCGCGTTGCTCCTGGCGCTCATGCCGCTGACGTTAATTGCCGCCTATTTGGTTCTTGTCGATGTCGGCGCCCCAATGATCTTTTGGCAACAGAGAATCGGACAGAACGGGCGTAGATTTCTCGTGTACAAGTTCCGTACCTATCGCGCGCCTTACGATAGAGGCGGCAGAAAAATTCCCGAAGAGCAACGTCTCTCCAAAATTGGCCGCGCGATCCGCGCGGCGCGACTGGACGAAATTCCACAATTGTTGAACGTGCTGATTGGCGATATGTCGCTAATTGGTCCGCGCCCACTCCTGCCTCACGATCAGCCGAGCGATCCGCGTCTGCGCCTTCTGACGCGGCCCGGCATAACAGGATGGGCGCAGCTCAACGGCGGAACTATCGTGACGCCAGAGGAAAAGGATGCACTGGACATCTGGTACATCCATCACGCGTCGCTGTGGCTAGATCTGAGAATCGTGGTGAGCACCCTGTTGTTCGCATTTAAGGGCGAGAAGGTGGATGACCTTGCTTTGAAACAGGCGATGCGGTGGCGGGAGGAGCATATGGCGGCTCGCAACCTCGTTGAGGGGGAACGGCAATTAGCAGCCGAAACCGTGGGCGAAGGCCCAGTCTCGCTATTGAAAGACAGAGCCGTTCAAATCTGATCGGAATAGCGCGCCTCACGCGAAGTATCGGACCTGCCGCTTGTGCCTGCGCCTCCAGTCCTACTTGCGCTCATGTGCATGGGCTTCTCGTCCCCAGCTTGGGCCGTTGGTTCTCTAGCGAGAGCAGCTTGCAGCGGGTGAAGCGACCATCGCTGTGCGATCGTGAACCCGCATGGAGACATGTTTTGAGCCGTCGGCGATGGAATAGCGGCAGGGACGGCGCACCGCACGTCGTCGGGGCTCGTTTCGTTCTGCTACCCGCCGACTCTTAGCGTTCGTGTTGACAGAGTCTGCTCAGCTGGGGATTTCGCCGCCAACTTGGGTTTAGAGCACTCCGGAATTTTTAATGGGGCGGTCGGTGACGCAGTGATGCCGAAGTCCCCTGAACAGGTCGCGGCAAGGATTAGCGCTGCTCCTCTTTTTCTGCGCCGGCGGGGTCGAGGGTGGTCTTTTGGATAAAGTTCGTGGCATTATGATTTAAACTGCTGAAAGGATACGCGTTTTTATGAATATCCCTATGCTGTCGATGCTAACCCGAGGGCATTCGACTGGGTCCACTCCGTCTCACGTCGCCCTCATAGCAGAGGGCATAGAGGGCTGGGCGACAAAGCAAGACATCGATTATTGCCGAACTCTGAGACAGAGCATCGGGGCATTGCGCTGCGCGGCGAATGCAGCCATTCGTTTCAAGATACCCTACCTCACAATAGATTTTCGTTCTGCGACTAGGTATTTCTCCGGTAAGGGAGCAAGCAAACTATTCCAAATCGGTCTTGAAGAGTGGCTTCATGATCTTAGTGTTCGTGGCGCTAACATTAGAGTAAAGGGTTCAGAGATGGATTTTGCGAGCAGTAAAATTCGGAAAATCGACAACGAAAATATCGAAATATTTCTTTGCCTTGAGTGCGATTCTCGAAAAGAAATAGTGGAAGCTGTGCGGAGGTTGGCGCGAGAAGTGGTGAGCGGCGAAATACAGGCTAACAATATAAATGTGAATAAAATATCAGAAAAGATATCCCCGTTAAACTTACCAGATCCTGATTTAATCATCGGAATGTCACGGGACCAGAGCCTTTCAAATTTTCTTCTTTGGCAGGCCGCTTACGCAGAATTTTACTTCCTCCCCATTGATTGGCCGGATTTCGGCGAGGCTGACTTCGAGATGGCCATTCAAGATTACGCCCGCAGGCACCGGCGTTTCGGAGGTCGCTAGTGCACTGAGGCCGACGTAGGATTCACAAGTTCGGCGCGGCGTGCGAGTCTGGGCTCATAGCCCAGACTGTCAGCATCATCTTCTGCGACGAAGCCCGCAAGCGGCTGAGGCATTCGCCTCGGAACGTTCTCAACCCCTGAAGCGTATCCAGCGCGCGAAGATCGTGCTCCATGCCGCCGAGCGGTTGCCGGTTCTCGAAGTCGCTCGGCGCGCGGGAATGAGCCGCCCGGCGGTTTGGCGCTGGCAATTGCGATATGCACAAGAGGGCCTCGACGGCCTGCTGTGCGACAAGACCCGCAAACCGGGACGCGCGCCGCTCGCGCAGAAGATCGCCGGCAGAGTTCTGGAACTGACCCGCGCCGAGCCGCCGGATGCTGCCAGCCATTGGACCGGCCGCGCCATGGCCAAAGTCGCAAGTATCTCATTGCGCGCCGTGCAACGCCTCTGGGAAAATCATCGGCTCCAGCCGCATCGTCTCCGAAATGTCCGTGTAGAGGGCATGCAGTAACTTTAGGCCCTCCCACTTGGGCGCGGCGCGACTCCAAACCCCGCCATCCAGCACTCGCGAACTTGGCGAGCCGATTTTTCCCCACGCGATTAGCTTCGATCTAATCTCACTTCGATGACGCCGGGAGCGCCTCTATGTTGGCGCCACCCGCGCCTGGAGACATTTCGGATGGTGGTTACGTCAAAAAAAAGGCTTTATTTGCTGCGAAGTTAAGCTGTTTGCCGGCGTCAGAGTTGGGGTTGATTTTATGATAGATCTGCATTCGCATATCTTGCCAGGAATTGACGATGGCGCAGCCGACTTGAACATCGCGCTTGAGATGGCGCGTGTCGCTGTTGCCAATGGCGTCACTGTTCAGGCTTGCACTCCCCACATCTTCCCTGGCGTGTATGATAATTCCGGTCCGCAAATTCGATTGGCGGTCGATGAATTTCAAAAGTGCCTGGATGAACATGGGATTCCTTTGCGCCTGGTGACCGGCGCTGACGCCCATATCGTTCCAAATATGGCCGAAGGATTGCGATCTGGCGCAATCTTGTCGCTCGCTGATACCAGATACGTGCTTGTGGAGCCCCCGCATCACGTCGCGCCGCCGCGCATCGAATATCTCTTCTTTGAGCTTCTGACGGCAGGTTACGTGCCAATTCTGACACATCCTGAAAGATTGACGTGGATTGAATCGCGTTTTGACACGTTCGTTCAGCTCTTTCACGCCGGCGTCTGGATGCAAGTCACCTCTGGCTCAGTAACCGGCTCCTTCGGCAGGAGGCCTCAATATTGGTCTGAGAGATTGCTGAATGAGGGAATGGTGCATATTTTGGCCTCGGACGCCCACGGAGCGCGGCGCCGAAGGCCAGACCTTGCGCAGGGGAGAACGGCGGCGGCGAAATGGGTGGGCGAATCAGAGGCGGAACAACTTGTTCTTGTTCGTCCCCGAGCGATTTTGGAGAATGTCGCTCCCTCTGACGTAAACCCCCCTGCCCGTGCACACGATTCGAACTCGAGCGCCCGCCACGGTTTGGAGGGCCGTTCTAGCGGACATCGGTCACGAGGGAGGGGGATTCGGCGCAATAGCGGGTCGGAAGAAAATCCCCGACACGGGGCAGATCGCGGTTTTTCTGGATTGCTTAACCGCTTATTTGGGTAAGAGAAGCTTAAACTTCAACAGCTGCCCTTTGCTGACATTTGCGCGCAATCTGTCCAGGTTCAGAGCCCGAGGTTTAAGGCCTCAGAATTAAGCAACGCGCCCTACTCCACCGTCACGCTCTTTGCGAGATTACGCGGCTGATCCACGTCTTTGCCCATGAAGGTCGCGACGTGATAGGCGAGCAGCTGCGCGGGAACGGCGTAGACGATGACCGCGAACGGGCCCGCCACGCTCTCCGCCATTTCGATAAAACCGGCGAGTTCGGCGGCGGCGGCGTCCCGCGCATGCGGCGAGCCGATGAGAATCAAGTGACCGCCGCGCGCGGCGACCTCCTGGAGATTGGAGACGGTCTTTTCGAGACTGGCGTCCGGCGGCGCCAGCACGATCACCGGCATGGCGTAGTCGATGAGCGCGATCGGCCCATGCTTCAATTCGCCCGCCGCATAGCCCTCGGCGTGAATATAGGACAGCTCCTTGAGCTTCAGCGCGCCTTCGAGCGCCAGCGGAAAAGCGGGGCCGCGCCCGAGATAGAGCACGCTCGACGCTCGCGCCACGTCGCGCGCCACAGGTTCGATCTGCGCCTCGCGCGCGAGCGCCTGCGCCATCTGACCCGGCGCGGCGACAAGCTCCGCGACGAGTTCGCGTTCGCGTTCCTTGCTCAGAACGCCGCGCGCGCGGCCCAGCGCCAGCGCCAGACAGGCGAAGACCGCAAGCTGGCAGGTGAATGCCTTCGTCGACGCGACGCCGATCTCGGGGCCAGCCAATGTCTGGGCGACAGTGTCGCTCTCGCGGGCGATCGTCGACGTTTCGACGTTGACGATCGAGAGAATGTGCTGGCCCTGTTCGCGCGCATAGCGCAGCGCGGCGAGCGTATCGGCGGTTTCCCCCGACTGCGAAACGAGAATGGTCAGCCCGTTCTCGGGCAGCGGCGCCTCGCGGTACCGAAATTCGGAGGCGATGTCGATTTCGACCGACAGGCGGGCGAAGCGCTCCAGCCAATAGCGCGCCACGAGCCCGGCGTAATAGGCCGTGCCGCACGCCAAAATCGTCACGCGCGACAACGCCTTTGGATCGAATTTGATGTCGAACGGCAAGCGCACGACCCCTTCGGCGAGATCGAGATAATGGGCGAGCGTGCGGCCGACGACCTCGGGCTGCTCATGGATTTCCTTGGCCATGAAATGCCGGTAATTGCCCTTGTCGACCAGGAAGGAGCCGGCGAGCAGCGGCTGAAAGCGCCGCTCGACGGGAGCGTCATTGGCGTCATGGAATCGCACGCCTTCGCGCGTCAGCGTCACCCAATCGCCCTCGTCGAGATAGGCGATTGATGTCGCGAATGGCGCAAGCGCCAAAGCGTCGGAGCCGAGATAGACGCCTTCGTCGCTCCTGCCGACGGCGAGCGGCGAACCGCGTCTCGCGCCGATCAGGAGATCATTCTCTCCCTCGAAGAGAAAGGCGAGCGCGAAGGCGCCCTTGAGCCGCTTCAGCGCCGCGGCGACGGCTTTCTCCGGCGTCGCGCCGTTCTTCAGCTCGTCGGCGACGAGATGGGCGACCGCTTCCGAATCCGTCTCGGTCGAAAAGACATGGCCCTTCGCCGAAAGTTCGGCGCGCAGCTCCCGGAAATTCTCGATGATGCCATTATGAACCACTGCGACGCGATCATTGGCGTGCGGATGGGCGTTGTTCTCAGTGGGGCGACCATGCGTCGCCCAGCGCGTATGGCCGATGCCGACCGCGCCGGAAAGCGGTTCGGCCGCGAGCTTTTCTTCGAGATTTTTGAGCTTGCCGCTGGCCCGCAGCCGGGTCAGCCGGCCATTCTCCAGCGTGGCGATTCCGGCGGAATCATAGCCGCGATATTCGAGACGCTTGAGCGCTTCGACGATCCGCCCCGCGACCGGACCCGTTTCGATAATTCCCACAATGCCGCACATGACGACCTCCAAAGCGATAGTAGCAAGAGCGCCGCCGAAGCGAATGGGGGCGGGATCGACGACAGATCTACGGTGAATACGCGCAAGAAGCGCGGCGTCATCAATCCTTCGCCTTTTTCGCCGCCTGCGCCATGCGAAACGAAACCGCCCAGCCCGCCTTCTCCATCTGCCGGCTGCGCGCCACCGCGAGCGCATCTGGCGCGATATCCTTCGTAATGACGGAGCCGGAACCGACATAGGCCCCCGCGCCGATCGTCACCGGCGCGACGAGCGACGAATTGGAGCCGATGAAGGCGTTGGCGCCGATCGTCGTGCGATATTTGAGGAAGCCGTCGTAGTTGCAGGTGATGGTTCCCGCGCCGATATTGGCGTTGGGGCCGATGTCGGCGTCGCCGATATAGGTCAGATGATTGACCTTGGCGCCTTGCGCGACAGTGGCGTTCTTGATCTCAACGAAATTCCCGACCTTGGCTTTTTCCGCAAGCGCCGCGCCCGGCCGCAGCCGCGCGAAGGGGCCGATCGTCGCGCCCTTTCCGACGCTTGCGCCTTCGAGATGGGAGAAGGAATGGATCACGGCGCCGTCGGCGATCGTCACGCCGGGGCCGATGACGACATGCGGCTCGATGGTCACGTCGCGGCCGATCATCGCATCGGCGGAAAGAAAGACGGTTTCCGGCGCGATCATCGTCGCGCCTCCCGCCATGGCGGCGCGCCGCAGGCGCGCCTGCGCGACGGCTTCGGCCTGAGCGAGCTGAATCCGGTCGTTGACGCCGAGCACTTCGCTTTCGTCGGCGATGACGACTTTGGCGTCGCGGCCGTCGGCGCGCGCCAGTTCGACGACGTCGGTGAGATAGAATTCGCCCTTGGCGTTTTTGTTGTCGATCTTTTCGAGCAGGCGCAGTGCATGGGCGCCGTCGATCGCCATCAGGCCGCCGTTGCAGAGCGTGAGCGCACGCTCTTCCTCGCTCGCGTCTTTCTCCTCGCGGATCGCGGCGAGGCGGCCCTCCGCGTCGCGCAACAAGCGTCCGTAGCCGAAGGGGTTGTACGCTTCAAAGCCTAGAACCGCGACGGCGGCGCCCTCGGCGATGGCGGCGCGCATTGCGCCGATCGTCGGCGCGGTCAGGAGCGGCGTATCGGCGAAAAGCACAATGAGGTCGTCGCATCCTGCTGCGATTGCGGCGCGCGCGGCGAGAACGGCATGCGCCGTGCCGCGCCTTTCGCTCTGGACGAACATTTCCGCGTCGGGAATGCAGCGTCGCGCTTCAGAGCCGACGTCGTCGCGTCCGGGACCGACGATCACGGCCACTCGGCTGACGCCAGCTTTGACGGCGCTCGACAGAACATTTGCGAGCATGGACCGGCCGGCGACCTCGTGCAGCGCCTTTGGACGGTCGGATTTCATCCTTGTGCCTTCGCCGGCGGCGAGGACGATCGCGAGCGCGCTTCTTTCTGTCGGCATCAGGCGCCCAAGGGCTAGACGTTGCGCAAGGAGCCGGCGAGGCGACGTCGCGTCCCGATGCCGCAATCCACGTCTGATGCTCCTTCAAAAACCCGATGGCCTGTTCTTCGGAAAAGCGGGGTTTTCCATGCGCGTACGTCGGATCGCGTTCGAATGAGCGCGTTCAAGGCGCACACCCACGAGTAGAGTAAGCGTAAGGGCGAAAGTGGGGCGAGTTAATCGGGTGGCGCCACAACAATCGCGCCACAAAGGCCAAGACTCGCCTATCGCGACTGAACAGAGCGTCTGCGCGACGCAAAAATGCAGTGAGCAATGAAGGAATCGAAGTAGTCCAAGATGGCTTACAAACGAAACCGGCCTTTGTCCCGCCTCAAATTAAGAGGCAGGACAGTAGGCCGATCGTTGAAAAAAGAACCAGACCGGCTCCATAGTCGAGCCAACATACTTACCGTCAGGGGCTCGCCGGGCCCGGGCTGCCGGGAGGAGCCGACGAGACAGTGGAAACGGGAACCGGTACGTAATTAGTGCTGCCTGAGTGGATTGACGCGAGACCTGCCGCGAGGCCGCCGCCAGCCGTCGCCAGGCCTAGGCCAATGCCGACCCACTCAGAGCCGCCCGACGACGGATCGACAAACTGCGCATTGAACGAACAGGGCGAATGTTTTGCGACTCTCGTCAATGAATTTGCGCCAACATTCACGCTGCAGCCATCAGAATAGACGAGTCGAGCGGCTCCTTTGCGTCCAGCTTTAATTTTATCTCCGGGCGAAAGTTCGGTCGAGCCGTTAACCAAACTGAAGCCTTTGTCGCGCCCTATCCAAACGTCACCCCGAACGCCTTCCAGCGAAGCGGCTTGGACTGACCCGCTCGCGAGCAGCGCCGCCAACATGAACCCCTGATTGATTTTCATAATCGCGACTCCTTTGCCCAACCCGTTAGCGATATTGAATCCGCAACTTCTTAAAATAAGCAGTAAGAGCGGACCCTGAGGCTAACTTTATGCAAATGAACTATTTTTCACAAGGCTCGCAATTATGGTCGGGTTCTTTTTTCCGAACTGTTGCAGATACGCAACAGCTATGCCGCCTTCCCTGAATCCGATCTCTATGAATCGGGATCAAACGCCGAGAGCGCCGCAGAGGTGGCTGCCGACGAATCCGGCGCCGCCCGTCACCAAAATGCGCTCGAAGGCGGCCATCGCGCCCTTTGCCTCAGGTTAGTCCGACTCGCGCCGCAGCCGATCGAGATCGGCGTCAACCATCTCGCAGATCATTTCACGAAGATCGATTTCCGGCTTCCAGCCGAGAACCCGCTGCGCCTTGCTGGAATCGCCGAGCAGGACGTCGACCTCGGCCGGACGATAGAACTCGGGGTCGATGACGACGAATTTTTCCATGTCGAGGCCCGCGTGGTCAA
>NZ_JBFWVN010000077.1:0-10832 GCF_050246715.1 Methylocystis sp. | reverse complement strand
CGGAGATCGAGCGAAAGAGTCTTCTTCGACATGCCTGCCGGCCTCCTTCGCCAGCAGGCAGTTTGAATCAGAACAAAGCTGATTCGTGAATCCCTCTCGATTCAATCAGACAAGAAACCGCTCTAGTCGATGCGATCTCATTTGGCGCTGCGGCGCGCCGCGAAGACCGCTCGATCTGTAGTCACTGATGTTCCGACGTCGCCTTAGGATTATGCGCCGCATAGGGATCCTGGCCGATCGGACGCGGCGCTGCGGCTTCGCGCGGCTTGACCACTTCTTCCTTGTAACCGGGCTGCCCCACGACCTGAGGCGGCTTCCAATCGCCAGTCGAGGCTTGCTCGCGGGCAAAGGCATGACCAGTCAGGGTCGCTGCCGAAGCGAGGGCGACGACGGCGAAAAGCTTGTAAGCCATGTTTCCTCTCCCTGATGTTTTGAGCGCCTCCCGCCAACCATCCCAACCGGCGCGAAGCGCCGACTTCGCGCGCATAAGATGCAACGTTTTCATGTCGCTAATTCTACAATGATCATTGCGCCGTTTTGCTGCGGATTCGATTTCGCGCGCGAAAGAATGCGCGACGCCAATGAAGCGATGCGACGACGTTAAGCGGCCTTCTTCTCCGCAATTTCGACCAGCGTGCGAAGAATGCGGCGCGTGCCTGTGAGACGCTGTTTCATACTGTCGAATTCGCGAATGAAAACTATTCGCATGTCAGGACGCACCTTGGCGGTCGTCCCCTGCTCAGCGACAAAACGCACCAGTCCCGTGGGATTGGCGAATTTGTCTTCGCGGAACGCGACGATGACGCCTTTCGGGCCGGCGTCGATCTTCTCGACATGCGCGCGCCGGCACAGCGCTTTGATCGCAACGATCTCCAAAAGCTGATCCACCTCAGGCGGAATTGGGCCGAAACGATCGATCAACTCGGCGGCGAAAGCCTCGATGTCCTGATCCGTCGCGAGCGTCGACAATCGGCGATAGAGCTGCAGGCGCAGCGTGAGATCGGCGACATAATCCTCCGGTATCGTCACCGGTGCGCCGATGGCGATCGTCGGCGACCAGGTTTCCTCCTGCGGCTCCTCGACGCCAGCCTTCAGCAGCGCGATCGCATCGGCGAGCATCTGCTGATACAGCTCGTAGCCCACTTCCTTGATGTGTCCCGACTGCTCCTCGCCGAGCAGATTGCCGGCGCCACGGATGTCGAGGTCGTGACTGGCGAGCTGGAAGCCCGCGCCAAGCGTATCGAGCGATTGCAATACGTCCAGGCGCTTTTGCGCCTGCGGCGTGATCGTGCGGTTGGCGGGCGTCGTGAACAGCGCGTAAGCGCGCATTTTGGAGCGCCCGACGCGGCCGCGCAGCTGGTAGAGCTGCGCAAGACCGAACATATCGGCCCGCCAGACGATGAGCGTATTGGCGCGCGGAATGTCGAGGCCAGACTCGACAATGGTCGTCGAGAGCAGAATGTCGAATTTGCCGTCGTAGAAGGCCGACATTTTATCTTCGAGTTCGCTCGCGCTCATCTGCCCATGCGCGATGACGAATTTCGATTCGGACGCGTTTTCGCGCAGGAAGGCGGCGGCTTCCTCCAAATCCTCGATACGGGGACAGACGAAAAAGGCCTGGCCGCCGCGATAGCGTTCGCGCAGCAGCGCTTCGCGCACGATGAGCGGATCGAAGGGCGAAACGAAGCTGCGCACCGCGAGCCGGTCGATCGGCGGCGTCGCGATGATCGAAAGCTCGCGCACGCCGGTCATGGCGAGCTGCAACGTGCGCGGTATCGGCGTCGCCGAGAGCGTCAGAACATGCACTTCCGCGCGCAGCTCTTTTAGGCGCTCCTTATGGCCGACGCCGAAATGCTGCTCCTCGTCGATGATGACGAGTCCGAGATCCTTGAAGCTGACGGTCTTGCCGAGCACGGCGTGGGTGCCGATCAATATCTCGATGCGGCCGTCGGCGAGGTCTTTCTTGGTCTCGCGCGCCTCGGCGGCGCCGACCATGCGCGACAACCGTCCGATGCGCACCGGCAGGCCGGCGAAGCGCTCGCTGAAGGTCTTGTAGTGCTGACGCGCCAGCAGAGTGGTCGGCGCGACGACCGCCACCTGCTTGCCGTTGATCGCCGCGCAGAAGGCGGCGCGCAGCGCGACCTCGGTCTTGCCGAAGCCGACGTCGCCGCACACCAGCCGGTCCATCGGACGTCCGGACGCGAGATCGTCGAGCGTCGTCTCGATGGCGGCGAGCTGATCCTCGGTTTCATCGTAAGGAAAGCGCGCGCAGAACTCGTCATAAAGCCCTTCCGGCGGCGCGAGCTTCGGCGCCTCGCGCAATTGCCGCTGCGCCGCGATTTCGATCAGGCCCTTGGCCATTTCGCGGATGCGATTCTTCATCCGCGACTTGCGCGTCTGCCAGCCGGCGCCCCCTAACCGGTCGAGCTGCGCCTCGGCGTCCTCGCCGCCGTAGCGCGTCAGAAGTTCGATGTTCTCGACGGGGAGATAGAGCTTATCGCCGCCGGCGTAGTGGAGTTCGAGACAGTCGTGCGGCGCGCCGGCGGCGGAGATCGTCTCGAGCCCGACGAAACGGCCGATGCCGTGATCGACATGAACGACAAGATCGCCGGCGGAAAGCGCGGCGACTTCGCCGAGGAGGTTTTCGTTCGGCTTGCGCGCACGGCGGCGCCGCACGAAGCGATCGCCGAGAATGTCCTGCTCGCCGATAACCGCATAGGCGTCGGTCTCGAAGCCGCGCTCGATCCCGAGAACGGCGACGGAAACGCTGTGGGACAATGCCTGCGGAAGCGATGCGACGCGCGGCAAATCCTGCAAGCCATGTTCGGCGAGCACATGGCCCAGCCGCTCGCAGGAGCCTTCCGACCAGCCGGCGACGACGATTTTCCTACCCGCGTCGCTCAGCGACTGGACATGGTCGGCGGCGGCTTGGAACACATTGACGTCGGGCGTATTGCGCTCAGGCGCAAAGTCGCGGCCGGGCCGCGCGCCGCAATCAATCGCCCTTTCGCCCTCATGCGCCGCGAAGGGAGAGAACTGCGCCGCTGCGCGCGCTTCCATCGCGGTACGCCATTCGTCTATCGACAGATAGAGTTTACGCGGTTCGAGCGGCTTATAGTTCGAGGCGGCGGGATCGAGATCATGCGCGAATTTGCGCGCGTCGTAATAATCCTCGATCTGCTTGACGCGTTCCGTCGCCGCGTCGTCGACCAGCGGATCAAGCAGGATCGGCGCATCGCCAAGATAGTCGAAGAGCGTATCCATCCGCTCATAAAACAGTGGCAGCCAATGCTCCATGCCGTGGAAGCGCCGGCCCTCGCTCACCGCCTCGTAAAGGGCGTCGCCGCGAGTCTGGCCGCCAAAGCGCGCGGCATAGGACTGGCGGAACCGGCGCATCGTCTCGCTGGTTAAGCGCAATTCGCTCATCGGCGTGAGGTCGAGCGCGCGAAGTTGTCCCGTTGCGCGCTGCGTATCGGGATCGAAGGAGCGGATCGATTCGAGCGTGTCGCCAAAGAAATCGAGACGGATCGGCGCCGGCAGTCCCGGCGGGAAAAGATCGACGATGCCGCCGCGCTGGGCGTATTCGCCGGTCTCGCGCACAGTGCTCGCGCGCAGATAGCCGTTCGCTTCGAGCCAGAGCGCCAGTTCGTCGAGCTTCACCACATTGCCGGGCGCGGCGGCGAAGCTCTCGGCCGCGACCAGTTTATGGGGCGGAACGCGCTGCAACAGACAGTCGACGGTGGTCGTAACGACACGCGGACGTTCAGACGAGGATTTGGCGCGCGTGAGGCGCGAGAGCGCGGTCATGCGCCGCGCCACGACGCCCGCGTGCGGCGACACCCGATCATAGGGCTGGCAGTCCCATCCCGGAATGTCGAGGATTTCGACGTCCGGATTGGCGAAGCGGAGAGCGGCGCGAAAGGCCGACGAGCGCGCCGCGTCGCGCGCGACATGGACGAAAACCGCCGCGCGTCCTTCCGCCTCGCGCGCCAGCGCGCGCGCAAGATCGGCGCTGACGAAGGCGTCGAAGCCTTCCGGCGCATGGGCGAAGATCAGCCGCTCGCCCTTGACGAGGCCTGAGCGCGCCGCTTCGAGCCCCGCCGCCGCCTTCTTCTGCTTGCTCACGGCGACGTTCAATGGATCGGCCCGTCATGGTGGTGGAAGGCGATGATCTGCTGCAGAAGCGGCGTGTCATGCTCGGCGGGCGGCGGCTCGGCGCCCGACAGCCATCGGTACACCGCGTCGTCCGGCAGATCGAGCAGAGTCTCGAGTTCATCGAGCGCTTCGGCCGGAAGCGCCTCTATGCGCGCGTCCACGAAGCGCCCCAAAAGAATATCCATTTCGCGCATGCCTCGCCGCCAGGCGCGCACCCTGATGCGCCGCCTGCGCATGTCGTCGTCCAAGTCGGTCTCCCTATATGGCGCGAGGCTTAATGCAGGCGCAAAGGAAAGGCAAAGGGCGCGCAAGGGCAGGGAAAGACGCCTGAGCGGGACTCGCTTCATTCCGCTGAGACGCTTCCCGACGCTTTGCCCCAGCGCCCTTCGCCGCGTAGGAAGCGAACTTCCTTGACCTCAAGATGCGCCTGCGCTATCTGGCGCCTCTCGCGTCCGCGCGCGCTCGCGGGGGAGTAGCTCAGTTGGTTAGAGCGCCGGCCTGTCACGCCGGAGGTCGCGGGTTCAAGTCCCGTCTCTCTCGCCATGCAGAGCGAAAATCCTAAAGGATCCCTGCAGATCGCCTTTTTGGCTTTTTTCAGCGTGGCGTGACGGCCCCTCTGCCGCGTTCCGGCTCTCTTTCGCCGCGATTCTCAGCGGGCGGGCGCCCCTTCGTTGTTCGAGCGATATAGACGCCTGCGCTTGGATTGGCGCAGCGACGCCAACCCAGAATTTGTTCAATCCAGAATTTCACTCCTTGCCGGCGTTCTTTGGCGAGAAAGCCATCGCCAGCCGCGAGAAAACCAAAGTAAGATGCAACGCGATATAATAATATAAATCGCGATCGTACATTTGCGGCACTTCCAAGAATACTTCAAGAAGTCTTACCGCGGATATCACGACGATTGTGGTGAGAAGGTTTAATTTAAGCTGAGAGAAATCCACGGAGGCCATCCAAGCGGGCCGGCCAGACTCATCATCTTCGCTAATCTTATAAACAAAATTTCCATATATCGAGATCGTCACTATTACCACAAGGGCGGATATTAGCGTGAGATCGACCAATTCGAGTAAATGTATTTTGATGTTTGCGTCATTCTCCAAATATATTACTTGAATAAGATGAAGTGTACTCTTAGCTGCTTTCAAAACCATGCCGATCAAGCCAACGCCGAGCATCAGCAGAAAGGGCAACAATAGCCACCGAGTCAGGAAAATGTAGCGCTCGATCAGACGCCTAACCATTGCACATCCTCGCTCGGCCCGCGGCGATAGCCGCGTTGAGCACTCAAAACGGTTACGCCCGAGTCGTCAACGCGCCAGCGCGAAAACATTTGCCTGGCGCACGAGCGCGCGTTCGCTCTGCATTGGTCCGCTGCGGCGAGTCGCCTTGGCGCGGTATTTCCCCGCCTTCAGCCCGGACGCAGCGCCTTTTTGGGGGTCACCTTATTCAGGTCAACCCCCGGCTCCTTCACGCACCGCGCCAAGCCCCTGCGCGTCAGGCCAATCAAGATTCCGTAGCCAATTCTTCACTTCGATCATGGCGGCGCCTTCGCGCACGATGGGCCGAAAGGCCGCTCTCGGTCAGTCGACGGACGCCCCGGCCCGCGTCGAGGCGCAGACGATCTGACCTTGTTAGCGAATGTCGATCTCGCTTTCGACGATATGATTGAGCGGCGTGCCTTCGGCGGTCAGCGCCATGCGCAGCTTCAATCGGCCGCCGGCCACCTTATGCTCGCGCACGATGCGTTCGATCTCGCGCTGCGAGGTGACGCCCACTTCTTTAAGGAATTTGCGCACCGCCATGTTGAAATCGTCTTCGTCCATCGCCCGACTCCCTTCACAGCAGCTAGGTAGCGCGCTTTCAGTCAGCGTCATCGCGGCGCTTCGATCAGCGCCGCCCAGACCGCGTTCGGGGTCCAAATGCGGGTCATGTCGGCGCGCGCCATCGCGTCATCGACGCCGAGCACATCGCGGCGATAGCGGTAGAGGAGCGCCGACACGCGGTAATTCGCGATGCAATGGACATGGGTCGGGGCGTCGCGTGTTTCCGTCAGCGCCGCGCAAAACGCCTGGTAATCAGCCTCAGTCGGATGCTGAAAGTCGATCGGGATATGGCGATAGCTCATGCCAAGCGCGCCGACCGTCGCGGCTTCGTCGGGCAACGCCTTCTCATGGCTGTGGAGACCGAGATTGATCACATAGCGCACGCCGAGCGCCGCGATCTCGCCAAGCTCGCTTTCGCTCGGCTGACCGGATGTCGTGAGGCGAGAGTCGATCCGAAGCCAATGATAGATTTGCGTCGGATCGTCTGGCATGGGCTTCACGCAAATGGCCGGCCTACCCGGCCTTCGCCACTTCCCGCTGCGCGAAACCCAGACGGATATTCAGTTCATGCAGCAATTGCTCCGCCGCCACCGGAATATTGGTGCCGGGCGGAAAAATCGCGGCCGCGCCTGAATCGTACAAGGCCTGGAAATCATCCGGCGGAATGACGCCGCCGATGACCATCATAATGTCGCCGCGGCCGACGCGCTTTAAGGCGTCGCGCAGTTCCGGCGTCAGCGTGAGATGGCCGGCGGTCATCGTCGAGACGCCGACGATATGAACGTCAGCTTCCTTCGCCTTCTGCGCCACTTCATCCGGGGTCGCGAAAAGATCGCCGATCACCACGTCGAAACCCATATCGGCGAAGGCGGAGGCGATGACTTTCTGTCCGCGGTCATGACCGTCCTGGCCCATCTTTGCGACGAGAATGCGCGGCTTGCGCCCGGTGTTGTCCTCAAAGTCGCGGGTCATGCCGACCACTCGGCCGACCTGCACGCTCTCCTTGCCCGCCTCGCGCGCATAGACGCCGGAAATCACATTGGCCTTCGGCTTATGGCGCGAGAAGACTTTTTCGAGCGCGAAAGAAATTTCGCCGACGCTCGCCTTCGCCCGCGCCGCCTTCACCGCGAGATCGAGAAGATTGGTGCCTGAGGTCGCGCCTTCGGTCAGCGCGTTCAGCGCTGCTTGCGTCTTCGCCTCGTCGCGCTCGGCGCGCAGACGCGCAAGCTTCTCAAGCTGCGCGGCGCGCACGGCGGCGTTGTCGACCTTGAGCACATTGGGCTTGGCGTCGTTCACCGGCTGATATTTGTTCACGCCGACGACGATCTGGGTTCCGCTGTCGATGCGCGCCTGCGTCTTCGCCGCCGCTTCCTCGATGCGCTGCTTGGGCACGCCAGCGGCGATCGCCTTGGCCATTCCGCCGAGCGATTCGATTTCCTCAATATGCGCCCAAGCGCGCTTGGCGAGTTCCGCGGTCAGCCGCTCGACGTAATAGGAGCCGCCCCAGGGATCGATAATCCGCGTCGTGCCGCTCTCCTCCTGCAACACGATCTGCGTGTTGCGGGCGATGCGGGCGGAGAAATCGGTCGGCAGCGCGAGCGCCTCGTCGAGCGCATTGGTGTGCAGCGATTGCGTATGGCCCTGCGTCGCCGCCATCGCCTCGACGCAGGTGCGGATGGCGTTGACGTAAACATCCTGCGCGGTCAGCGACCAGCCGGAAGTCTGGCAATGCGTGCGCAGAGTCAGGCTCTTTTCGGATTTGGCGCCGAGATCTTTCATCAGCCGCGCCCAGAGCAGGCGCGCGGCGCGCAGCTTCGCTACCTCCATGAAAAAGTTCATGCCGATGGCGAAGAAGAAGGAGAGACGCGGCGCGAAAGCGTCGATGTCGAGGCCGGCCGCGACGCCGGCGCGCACATATTCGACGCCGTCGGCGAGCGTATAGCCCAATTCGAGATCGGCCGAGGCGCCCGCCTCCTGCATGTGATAGCCGGAGATCGAAATCGAGTTGAACTTCGGCATATGTTTCGACGTGTACGCAAAAATATCCGACACGATCCGCATCGACGGCTCGGGCGGATAGATGTAGGTGTTGCGCACCATGAATTCTTTTAGGATGTCGTTTTGGATCGTGCCGGTGAGCTTTTCGGCGGGCACGCCCTGCTCTTCCGCCGCGACGATGAAGAGCGCGAGAACTGGCAGCACGGCGCCGTTCATTGTCATCGACACCGACATCTGATCGAGCGGAATGCCGTCGAAGAGCGTGCGCATGTCGTAGATCGAATCGATCGCGACGCCCGCCATGCCGACGTCGCCCATCACCCGCGGATGGTCGGAATCATAGCCGCGATGGGTGGCGAGATCGAAGGCGACCGAGAGACCCTTCTGGCCGGCGGCGAGATTGCGGCGGTAGAAGGCGTTCGAGTCTTCGGCCGTGGAGAAGCCGGCGTATTGGCGGATCGTCCAGGGCTGGGCGACATACATGGTCGGATAGGGCCCGCGCACATAGGGCGCGACGCCGGGATAGCCGTCAACGAAGGAAAGGCCCTCGATGTCCGCCGGCCCATAGGCGTTCTTCACCTCGATCCCCTCCGGCGTCAGCCAGCGGCGCGCCTCGGCCTCTTGCTCAGGCGCGACGGGCGCGAAGGGAATCTGCGAGAAATCGGGGATCGCGGACATTTTTTCCTCAAGGGCTTACGCGGTTTCGTCATAAACCAGAGGGGGCGACCGCGCAAAGGGCGGCAGAGGAAACGCGATGTGGTTCGTCGACCTGCAAAAATAATCGCAATTAAAAACATCTAGTCCTTGCGCAATAGAAATGTCAATGATAATGTCTTGAACAAAGGAGGCGACCATGTCCTCGAATGTGATTCCATTGCCGCGCCCGAAGTCGCTGCGGACGAGCTCCGATGCTCTGGGCTTTTATGTGCGCGTTGGACACAATGACCATCGCGAGCTGCTACATCTTTTGACCTCTGGCGAGCGTGGGATTTTTGGTTTTGTTATTGGCGCCAACAATATTGAGCGACATCGCGAACTGATTACCGAGGCGCGACGACGCGATATCGATGTAATCCTCGACCCCAAAACACAACAAATGGCTTTCCCTCAAGCGATGACTGAAAGTCTATCTTCGTTGCCTTGGGGCTTAGAGCGTCATCATAATGTAGCTGATTTTGACGGTGCCGAGGGCAAAACGCGCGCAGCACAGATCGTCGAGTTCGCCGCAATACACGGTTTTACCCAAATTTTGACACCGTCGCATTTCTTGTCGAGCGCTGCTGATCCGTGGTTGAAACGTGACATTGCAGCGCTCAACTGGACGGCCGAACGAATCACGGAAAACGGTAGTGATATTGGCTTGATCTATTCTTTGGCGCTACCGATAAAAGCACTGCGGCAGCCCGCAGAACGTCAAGCGTTGCTCGCCGCGATGACCGATGCACGCTTTGACGCACTCTGGCTAAAAACCGAACATTTCGGCGACCATGCCACCGGCGAGAAGGCCGCAGCCTACATCGACGCCTGTCGTGAATTTCATAAAATTGGCACTCCGATTATTGGCGACTCGGTCGGCGGGTTGCCTGGGCTAGGCGCGCTTGCCTTTGGTGCCTTGGGCGGCATAGCGCATGGCGTAACACTTCAACAAAACTTTAATACCTCAAACTGGCGACAACCACGGGGACCTCAAAGAGGCCAAACAGGCTGGCGTGTTTATGTGCCACAGCTAGATATGCTTCTGAAGCCACTCGTCGCAGAAGCGCCGCTTAGCGCCTCACCACGTATCAAGTCGATTTGCGGATGTCGCGACACGCATTGTTGCCCTCATGGTGTTCAAGACATGATCAAACGCCCTGCGCGACATGCTATCTATCAGCGGGCCCGCGAATTAGAACGGCTGAGCGCCGCCCCTCAGAATCTCCGTGCTGAACAATATCTCAACGAGCACGTACGTCGCGTATCAGACATTGTAGCGCGGATTGCGACCGTAAACGGTCTTGACGAAAAGCTCCAGGAAAGTTTGCGAAAGAAGCAAGGTGAGGTAAGCCGCCTACGCGAAACGTTTGGTCATCTCGCGACGGTAAGCGCAAGCACTTATGCGGCGACGCCGACGAGGCGCAATCATGGAAACGGATGAGAACGAGAAGAGAATAAAATGAGTGACCGAGGAAGGAATGAGTAGCGCGGTAGCACGAAAGCTGGAATCATTGCGCTCGAAAGGCGCCATGCGGAATATCGAGGTCGCGAACCTTCTCGGCACGCGCCCCGAAACCGTTTCGCGTTGGAACCAAGGGCGCGCCTATCCTCATCCGAATACTGAGAAGACGCTTCTCGAACTTGAATATATCGTCGACCAGCTTTCCGAACTGTATGAACCCGACGAAGCGCGGCAATGGATTTTCTCTCCTCAGAAGTTGCTGAGCGGCGCGTCGCCGGCGGTTCTGATTCGCGAAGGTCGCATCGACGAAGTGCTGCGTCTCGTCAGTCAGCTTCGTGATTCGGTATATCTCTGAGAAGTGGATCGCCGATGATCCACGAACAAAACCTCGTCGATCAACTGAGCATCCTGCCCGTTGAGCGTTTCGAGGCAGAGGTTTTTCGGACAACTTCGGTGAGCGCCGATCCCATCGCGCCGTCGATCAGTGGCGGACGCTGGGCGCCATCGCAGGACAGCGCCTGCGAAGTCTCCGTCCTCTATACGAGTCTTGAACGTGACGGAGCGATCGCCGAGGGGATGTCCCGTTCGCTGTTGAAAAGCGTGAAGCGGCCCGCTGCGTGACGAATCTTATGCGGCCTCGGCGGTTTGAACAAGGTGCGCCGCTGACGCTGGCTTTGCGTTTCGCTGCACCAGAGCGG
>NZ_JBFWVN010000076.1:0-11709 GCF_050246715.1 Methylocystis sp. | reverse complement strand
AGACCGATGATGTTAACCTCTTCCATGGATGCCCTCCCCATTCCGTGGGATGCGAAAACATCGCCACCTTGGCACATCGCGATGCCGTCAGGAGGGGGCATCCACTCCATCAAACTGAGACACTACCCAACCGCCGGGCTGTAGACGCTCGGCTTTCAAAACCCAAAAATTTGGGCCTCGCCGGCGCCGAGCCGGCGGGGCTCCGCCGCCGCACTCGAAAAGATCGGCAAATGTCTGCGCGCCGAGCACGCGCTTAATCGTCGGTCAGCCATTGCCTGACAAAATGTCAACCTTACTGACCGAGTTGCAACGGCGAAGGCGCGCTCGGAAGCGTGACAAGAGCTAGCCGCGTCTCCGCCTCCGGCCATGCCGCGGCGCTGGCGCTGCGCACGTCTCGCCTTATCGCGACGCGATCGAAAATCCAAGGTGGTCCGTAACGCCGAGGCATCGCGGTCTCGCGATCGAGTGTCACGTGGGCATCCCGTTCGTGAACGGCGAGTGACAGGGGGAGAGTCGAGTGTTCGACGGCAAGAGTTTTCGCTCCTCTTGTTGCATGTTTCTGATGTTGCTTGGTGTCGGCTTTAGGTGAAGCCAACTCGCTACGAAGGCGGCGCCAAGCAGCAATAAGATTATGATGCTGAAGCCACGCCATAAGCCTGGAAACAATATCGCGGAGATGATGGTCGCCAGCACCATCATGATCAACACGAGTAAATCGGCGATCATATCAGTTGCCTTATGCGCCCGATTCACAACGGCGCTGTGGCGACGGGCATCAGGTATGGTCGCAGAACAGTACAGCCGCCACACCGCTGGGCGATCAGCGCATCTCGGAAACCCTACGCCCTGCCGCTGCGGATCCGCAAGGCCGCTGAAACCGTTTCGTCAGCCTCGCCACGGATCATTTGCAATTTGAATGTCAGACTCCGTTTAGTAGCAAACCCAAATCCAACCAGCTGGAGTCCATCTCCAGCACCGACCGACGCCGTAGGGATACCAACGGCCGCCCCAGTATCGCCCTCGTCCCCAGCCGCCGCCATGGCCGCCCCAGCCGCCCCAGCCGCCGCCATGGCCGCCCCAGCCGCCACCGCCCCAGCCGCCGCCATGGCCTCCCCAGCCGCCACCGCCTTGGCCGCCACCGCGACCACCACGACCACCGCCTTGGCCGCCCCAGCCGCCGCCGCCTTGGCCGCCACCGCGATCACCACGACCACCGCCTTGGCCGCCGTGATCGCCGCCGCCGTAGCCGCCATCTCCATCGCCGCCATCATGGCCGCCACCGCCGTAGCCGCCGCCAGGCCCAGCGGCGAGCGCAGCGGATGTTAGCGCCAAGGTGCTGAGTACTGTGAAGACAAGCGATATTTTGAGGGGCATGGCGTCCATCCTAATTTGTGTAGCCTTTAAACTTGGATTCCCCGGAAAACTCGATCCGACCAAAAGTCGGCCTGTGTCCGGCCTATTCGACAAAGCCCAAGCGCTCAGTCAGCGGACCGATCGGGGCGCGCATCTCCTATAGCAAAATGCCCCGCCGTTACATCCACGGTCGGGGCGTTCTCTTGCACCCCTCTCGCACGAAAAAGCCCGGTCGTCGCCGGCCGGGCTGGAGGTAATCTGATAAAGGACGGTGACGGCCATGAGGAAACCGTCGACCCGCGTTTTAAAGAGTTGTTGATGAAGATGGCTCCTTTATGGCGATCATACTCGGAGCCTCGTCGTAAATCATGGCCTTAGCCTTTGCCGCAAATCGTCCGCCTTAACGGCGCAGCGCTCGGCGCTCTCGACGATATGCTGAACAATCTGCATGAGGACGCCGTCGTATGTGTCGGTCACGCGCGCGAACCATAGAAAGAGTCGCGCGAGCTTGATCCGCCATGTCAGCGCGATGATGGTGCGAAGCGGCAGATGGTGCAGCCGCGCCTTGACGTTGGCAAGGTCGCTCATGACTGCGCCTCCGCCTTCTCTTCCTTCTTATAGAACGCATAGCGAGCTGCAGACGCGTGGTCGGCCACGACGCCTGCGAGTTCTCGCAAAGCGTCGATATCCCTTTCATCTTCGCTTATGTCTCCAGCTAACGCCAACCACAGCGCACGCGACAAACGCGCTGCCACGCCCAAGTGGTCTTCCACGTCTTCGAGATGGTCAGCGCGTGCGGGCCAATGCAATTCCTTCGAAAGGGCTTTCCAGTCATAGGTCATGACAACGCCTCCCGCTCCAGGACAGCGACCGCGTTGCGGATGGCGTCGCCCACCACGTCGTCCAGATAATGGTCGTTGACCACGTCGTCGTCGGAGAGGAAGTCGGCGAGATGGCGGAGCAGCCGCGAAGCGCCTTCACGCGTCGTCGGCGCTGTCTCGCAGAGTGCGCGTTCAGCATCTCCCGCCGCTCGACACGCTTCCATGTCTTCGTCGTCGGACTCTTCGACGCGCATCAGCATTTTTTGATATTCGCTTGGGGGACCTTCGAGCTTGGCTAGGCCGGCCTCGTAGTCACGATCTGAGCAAATTCCCAGCTCATGCCAATCTTCCAACTGGCGGCGGGTGAAGACTTCCTTTCGCTCTAGGCCGGCCGCTTCGATCGCGGCATAGGTTTCACCCCGCAGATCATCGGCGGCTTTGGAGATGGCTTCTTTCGCTGTATTCGCGCGCTCATATTCTGCGAAGGCCACGAAAATCGGATCGTCGCCCGTGACGGCGCGAGCAATGGCAGGAAGCCCAGCGACGGGCGCGGCGGCGAGACCGGCCATGACGGCGCGGCGGGTGGTTTGGGGACTGGTCATGAGATGGCTCCAGATGCTTATAGAGCGCTTATATTCGCCCTACGGTTGCGATCAGGAAGCCGAGAAAATTGCAGTAACTATCTGATTTAATTGGTGAGCGCGCCGGGGCTCGAACCCGGGACCCCCTGATTAAAAGTCAGGTGCTCTACCGACTGAGCTACGCGCTCTTTCAAGAAGCGGCGGGTTGACGCCGTCGAAGTCGACTGAGCGGGTCGGTCCGTTCGGCCGCGCGGGTCTATTCCCGCGTCTTTCGATCAACTACCGGGGGGCGCCGCGCCGGTCAACCCCGGCGGCGGCTCCTTGCCGCTCACTCGGCGAACTTGGCGAAAAGCGCCACCAGGCCGAAGAGAACGGCCGAAACCACCGTCGTAATCGCGGCTTTCTTCAAGAGATCCGGCGATGCGGGGGCGCCCCGATCGGCGCCTTCAGGAAGTTCTTCTTCGGCCTCTTCGGACGAACGAATGCCGAGCGGCAGCACGGCGAACAGCACGATCCACCAGATCGTCAGATAGATCGCCGCCGCAAGGGGCAGTGAAAAGGGCATTAGGCCTGCTCGAGTTCGACCAGCGCGCCGCAAAAATCCTTGGGATGGAGAAACAGCACCGGCTTGCCATGTGCGCCGATTCTTGGCTCCCCGTCGCCCAGGACGCGCGCGCCCGACGCCTTCAATTGCTCGCGCGCTTCCAAAATATCTTCGACCTCATAGCAGATATGATGGATGCCGCCGGCGGGATTTTTCGCAACGAAGCCGGCGATCGGCGAGTTTTCGCCGTAAGGCTCGAGCAGCTCGATCTTGGTGTTGGGCAATTCGACGAAAACGACCGTAACGCCGTGCTCCGCCAAGCTTTCTGGATCCGACACTTTCGCGCCGAGGGCGTCGCGATAGACGGCGGAAGCCCGCTCGACGCTGTCGACGGCGATAGCGACATGGTTCAGACGGCCGATCATTCTCACCTTCCGGAAAAATGCTGTGCTGCGCCAATAAGCGCTGAGGCGCGCGATTTCAACCCGGCGGGGCGCGCTTCGTTCCGCGGCGCGCGGCCGAGTTCGTTGATCGCGGCGCGCAAGGACGCCAATCGCGGATCGACTCGGACGAAGGAGCTCCAGGGGCAGCCTTCGCCAAGGCCGCGGCGAATCGCGTCGAGCGCTTGCTCGCGCTTGCCGAGGGCGAAATATGCCGGGCCGAGAAAGCAGGGCGGCGCGTAGAGTTCGACGTCCTCAATCAGACTGTTGACGAGCGCCTCAGCTTCTTTGGCGGCGCCGGCGCGAGCGAGCGCATAGGCGAGCACCGCCAATTGCAGGGGATCGTCCGGACTCGACGCGACCGCCCGGCGCGCCGCGTTTACGGCCTGTTCGTGAAAGCCCTGGAGGCTGTATGCGATCGACATCACCAGATGCAGCGTCGCGGCGTCGGGCCGCAACTCGAGCCCGTCGCGCGCGTAGCGGCGCGCCCGTTCGAGATCGCCGGCGCAGAGAATGAGCCAGGCGCGCAATGACAGCAGCGCCTGATCATGCGGCGAGTTGACAAGCCCCTCTTCGCAGTCGGCGAGCCCGTCGTCGAGACGATCCGCGGCCGCGAGCAGCCAACTGCGGTAGACGCGCGCCTTGCCATAGAGCGGATCGTCGGCGACCGACTGATTGAGGAGCGCGAGGCCTTCGGAAATCTTGCCCTCCAGCGCGCCGCGGGCCCAGCCAAGAACTGACCGCGCCGGCGTGTGATCGCGCGCCGCGCCGAGCGACCGGCTGGCGAAGTCCGCGATCATCGCCGCCGCCTCGGCGGGACGAAGAAATCCGCGAGCGACGCGGCCCGCGGCGATATCGGCGGCGAGAGACCAGACCGACGGATTGCCGGGGTCGAGCTGAGCGGCTGAAGCAATCGCTTCCTGCGCGCGGACGAAACCCTCGCGCGTGCGGTCTCCGGCAAGCTCATAGGCGGTTTGCCAGAGATCGAGAATATGCGGTTCGGTTGACGCGCCGGGCCGCACAGGTTGAACGGCGTCCTGATCGACCATTTCAACCGTGGCTCGAAGAGCGAGCCCCCGGCCATAAGCGGTGGCGATCAAATCCTCGCCGCCGGCCTCGCGCAGCGGCTTGCGCAAGAGATAGGCGCAGCGGTCGATGGAATCGTCGGAGGCGGTGCGATTTGGCCAGAGACGCGTGGCGATCTCGCTCTTGGTCACCAAGGCGCCGGGTGCGTCAAGCAGCAATTCGAGGAGCTGACGCGCCTGGGGGCCCGGGTGGATTCGCGCGCCGTCACGCTGCAGTCCTCCCTGAGCGCTGTATGTAAATCCCGAAAATCGCCTGACCACTTCGCCCATGACGCCCCCGCCCCGGGGAGGATGATGGCAAGATGACGCGGCTTCGGCAAGGACAGAATATGATTAAGTCCCCAAAATTGCATAGACTTTTCGATAAAGCTTTGTCTTAACCGGACATTCTGGGACGGTAAAATAGGGCCTTAAAATAAAAAACGCCGGACGTACCTCCGGTCCGGCGTTTGAGCTCTCCACATACGCAGAACGTCGGAAGGCTCCGCGCAGTCTATGCGCGTGCAGTTTGACGGCCGCGTGACGGCGGCGTCTGCGGCCTAAATGCGGCGTGGTTTCTGCTCCTCCTTGCCCCACACAAAAATTGTCAGCGCCAGCACGCCAGCCGCGGCGATCAAAAAGTAAGGCATTCGCGCCGACAGCGGCCGCCCGCCGACCGTGAAGGGGAAACGCGACACCCAATGCTCGCCGTTCGGCCCGTCGACCGTGATGATCCCGACGAATTCGCCCGGCTCCTTGAACACATGTTCGAAATTCAGCGTGCCAGCCGGATAAACCTTGGGCGGCAGATAGGCGACCGTCACCGAATCCAGCCGCTCCGGCTCCCCCTGTTCGCCGATGTCGCGGATGATGCGGAAGTCCGTCGACATGCCCCGCATCTCGTCCTGACCATAATCGAGAACGAAAATCGTATCGCCGGTCGCGGGAATATCCTCGCAGAATCGGTTTCGCGACGCCTCGGGCTGGTAGCCCGAGAAATACATGAAGTCCGGTCCGACCTTCAGCAGACAGGCGCTCCGCTGGCGCTGCATGGCGCCATGGGCGAGCGCGCCAGACCAGAAGGCGCTGGCGAGCGTCGCGACCGCTGTCAGGAAAATCGCGTTAAGGAGCTTCAACATGCCGTCCTCCCGTTTCGGCGGCTGGACGATGCGGCTGTTGGCGCGACCGCAGCGGTAGCCGCCCTCTCGCGTCTGCCGGCGAGAGCCTGGCGTCTTCCGCTTGTATCCAGCCGCATCCTATTCAACTCAAGAACATCGCCGCGCTGAAACTTAATCTTGCGCCTCTCTCTGCTTCGTTCAATACCGGTTCATGGCGTCGCTCAGGCGCGTGCGGCAGATTCTCAGGAAAGAACGCGTCAGGAACGAAAAAGATGCGCTTCTTATCGGCATTCCTCATTCTCGCGCAGCTATCGCTAGCGGTCGGCTTGGCCAGGGCGGCCGATCTCAATGATTATCCGACCGCCGCGCGCGCCGATTATGTCTTCGGCTGCATGAAGGCCAATGGCGACACGCGGCTCTCCCTGGACCAGTGCTCCTGCTCGATCGACGTGATCGCGACCATTTTGCCCTATGAGCGCTATGTCGCCGCCGAGACGGTGGCGAGCGTTAATCAGCAGGCGGGGCAGGTCGGCGCGCTGATGCGCAACACCGACGCGGCCCGCGATATGCTTCAGGATTTGCGCCGCGCTCAGGCCGAGGCTCAGGTGCGCTGCTTTTAGACGCGGACAGATGCGGAAGGCGGAGAAGCAATGCTTATTCTCATTCTCGGAATCGTCGTTTTTCTTGGCGTTCACACGCTCACGGCGTTTCGCGAAACCCGCTCGGGCCTGATCGAGCGTTACGGCATTCGAACCTACAAGGGCGCCTATTCGCTCGTCGCCGCCATCGGACTGGCGCTCATCATCTATGGCTTCATCCGCTATCGCGCCGAGGGCCTCATTCAGATTTGGACCCCGCCGCTGTGGACGCATTATTTCGCGCCGCCGCTGGTCTGGTTCGCCTTTATCGCCTTCGCCGCGCGTCGCGCGCCGCCGGGCCGCATCCGCGGCGCGTTGCGCCATCCGATGCTGGTCGCGATCAAGAGCTGGGCGCTCGCCCATCTTCTTGTCAATGGCGATCTCGGCGGCATGATCCTGTTCGGGTCGTTTCTCGCCTGGGCGGTCTTCGACCGCATCGCCGTTAAGAAGCGAGGGGACGGAGGCGCGCCGCGGATTTCGGAGTTCACGCGCGGCGACGCGATCGCGGCGGGCGCCGGAACGGCGGTCTTCGCTCTCGTGCTCTATCTGCACCCATGGCTCTTCGGCGTGCCGGCCGTGCTCGCGTGACGCGGCGCGCATGAATTGCGCGTCTCATACGAATTCCGCTTGCTCAGTTCGCTTGGACCTTGTCATTCCCGGCAGGCCGAAGGCCTGACCGGGAATCCAGAGCCAATCCAGGAGCGCTGCGTTTGCTCTGGATTCCCGATCGCGCGCGATGCGCGCGTCGGGAATGACAACCGAGCCGTTTAGACGGATGTCGTATCACGATGGCGCGGATTCGTCTTCGCCAGGGGTTGGCGTTTCGAGGCTGCGCCCCTGCCAGGGCCAGCGGCCTTCGAGCTCCACTTCCATGGTGAAACTCATCGCCGTGCGGATCATCACGATGAGGCCGAGGACGAAAACATTTTCG
Source organism: Methylocystis sp. (assembly GCF_050246715.1). Lineage (NCBI taxonomy): Bacteria > Pseudomonadati > Pseudomonadota > Alphaproteobacteria > Hyphomicrobiales > Methylocystaceae > Methylocystis > Methylocystis sp. Next base: position 4,219 of record NZ_JBFWVN010000076.1, on the reverse strand, counting down.
AGGCTTGGATGTTCGACCGACACGGTTCTGATGATGTCGCCGCCGACGAGGAACTCCAGGCCGAGCAGAATCGACCTGCCGACGTCTCTTCGGTAGCCTCGATAGGTCAGCGCGTTCTGTCTCCAGCGCGCGAGATAGGCGAGAGTTGAGAGAGCTGCGCCGATGACAATGATCAGCACGCCGGCGACGTCGAGGATCAGGCCCGCGACATTGATGATCGCATGAATATTTTCGAGATAGGGCGCTAGCATGCCGCCCTCATTCGCTGGTTCCGACAAGTCGCGCGAGCGCCTTGGCGTGGCCGATGAGTGGCAGCAGCGCGGCGAGTTCCGGCCCGCTCTCGGCGCCGGTCAACGCCAGGCGCAGCGGATGGAAAAGCGCCTTGCCCTTCCTCCCCGTCGCCGTCTTGACGTTGCTCGTCCAGGCCGACCATGTCGTCTCGTCCCAAGGCTCCGGCGGCAGGAGTTGCGCCGCGTCTTTCAAGAATGACTCGTCTTCGCGGATCACTGCGATTTCGCCCTCCATGACGCGCCACCATGTCAGAATATCGTCGAAACGCGCAAGATTGCCGCGCGCGGCGCGCCACAGCGGCTCCGCCTTGCGACCCACGATCGTCAGAGCTTCGAGACGTTCGCGCACGTCGCCAAATTCATAGAGCGCGAGCGTGCGATGCGTCAGCGTTTCGAGATCGGCGGGGTCGAACCGCGCCGGATTGCGCGAGACATGCGACAGGTTGAAGCTCTGCGCCAGCTCGTCGAGCGAGCGCACGGCGTGGATATTGTCGGAAGAGCCGGTGAGCGTCGCGAGCGCCGCCACGGCCATCGGCTCGTAGCCTTCCTCGCGCAGCGAGGCGATCGAGAGCGATCCGGTCCGCTTCGACAGCGCCTCGCCGCCCGCGCCGACGAGAAGATTGTGATGCGCGAAAATCGGCGCCGGCGCATGAGGGGCCAGCGCGCGCGCAAGCTGCATCTGGACGGCGGTGTTGGTGACATGGTCCTCGCCGCGGATGACATGGGTGATCCTCATGTCGATGTCGTCGACGACGGAAGGCAGCGTGTAGAGAAAACTGCCGTCTTCGCGGATCAGGACGGGGTCGGAGAGCGCCGAACAGTCGATATGCGCCGGGCCGCGAATGAGGTCGCTCCATTCGACGACGCCGGGCTCGAGGATGAACCGCCAGTGCGCCCGCCTTCCCTCGGCTTCGAGCGCCGCGCGGTCCGACGCTGAAAGGCGCAGCGCGGCGCGATCATAGATCGGCGGCAGGCCGCGCGCCTGCTGCATCTTGCGACGCTTCTCCAGTTCTTCCGCGGTTTCATAGCAGGCGTAAAGGCGGCCGGATCGCCGCAGACGATCGGCGGCCTCCTCATAGAGCGCGACGCGTTCCGACTGGCGGAAAACGGCGTCCGGCACGACCCTGAGCCAGGCGAGATCCATCTCGATTCCGCGCGCGAATTCCTCGCGGGACCTAGCAAAATCAGTGTCATCGAACCGTAGCGCGAATCGTCCATGGTGGGCGACGGCGAACAGGAAATTGAACAGCGCGACGCGCGCGTTGCCGATGTGGATGCGGCCGGTCGGCGAGGGCGCGAAACGTACGATCGGAGAGGTCATGAGGAAGCTTCGTCAGGCGTTACGGGAGGAGGGTCGGCGGCAAGGTTTTCAGCAGCAGATCTCCTCTAGCTCGCGCCCGGAGAAGATTCTCGCGCCGCCGTCCTTTTGCCAAGACGCGGCGTCTTTGTCAGGCGGAATATCACAATGGCCGCGTCCCGGCGTTGCGCGCCGGCGGCCAGGCGAATCCGCCAGCGTTCGCCGTCGCGATTCTCAGCGTTACGACTCTTAAGGAAAAAGCGCCGTTCATGATCCTGGCCTACATCTGCGCCGGCTGGTGCGCCGTCATTCTCGTTCTCAATTTCACAAGCATGGCGCTGATGTCCCGAAAATGTCGGGCGCGGCCGCGCAACCTGCCGCCGCCCGAAGACGCGCCGCCGGTGAGCATCGTGCGGCCGCTGCGCGGGCTGGAGCCGTTCAGCGAGGAGACGCTCGGCGCGACCTTCGATCTCGACTATCCCGACTATGAGATCGTGTTCTGCGTGCAATCGCCAAACGATCCTGTCATTGCGCTGGTCGAACGGCTGATCGCGGCGCATCCTGAACGCGAGGCGCGGCTGCTCGTCGGCGACGATTACATCAGCGCCAATCCCAAGCTCAATAATTGCGTCAAAGGCTGGGACGCGGCGCGGCACCATCACGTGATCCTCGCCGATTCCAACGCGCTGCCGCCGCGCGACTACATCCAGACGATGCTCGCCGCCTTCCGCGACAATACCGCGATGAGCGTTTCAATGCCGATCGGGTCGCGTCCGAAAGGTTTCTGGGCGACGGTCGAATGCGCGATCCTCAATACGTTCCAGGCGCGCTGGCAGTATGGCGCGGAGGCGATCGGCGCCGGCTTCGCCCAGGGCAAGAACATGATGTGGCGGCGCGACGTGCTCGACAGAGCCGGCGGCATTCGCGCGCTGGCGAGCGAAATCGCCGAGGACGCGGCGTCGACCAAGGTTATCCGCGCCCAGGGCATGGACGTGCGCCTCGTCGACATGCCCTTCGAACAGCCGCTCGGCCAGCGCACCGCCCGAGAGGTGTATTCGCGACATGTGCGTTGGGCGCGCCTGCGCCGGGCGACCTTTCCCGCGCATTATATTCCGGAATTCATGAACGGCAGTTTCGCCGCGATCGTGCTCGGCGCCTATGCCGCCCTCCAGCTCGACGGCGGGATCGCGACGGTGGCGCTCATCACCACGCTCATCGTCTTTTCGCTGCATAGCGGCGAAATCTGGCTCGCGCGCGTCTGCGGCTTCCCGCTAGACTGGCGCATGCCCTTCGCGCTGATCATGCGCGACTTGATGCTGCCGGTGATGTTCATCGACGCGCTGATCTACGACGATTTCGTCTGGCACGGCGCCGAAATGACCGTGCGCGAGGCGGAAGAGACGACGGGCTGACGCGCCGCCGTTATGACGTTTCATCCAATTTGGAAAAGCGATTTACCGCCATTCCTGCCGATGCGATTGGCCGCTGGCGATCAGGGAAGCAATAGCGCCGATCGAAAAGAGGCGGACCTCGAAGGGCCCGCCTCAAGTTGGCGGCTGACGCCCGACGATTGCGGGGCCGAGCGTCCGCTGCCAGTTCTCTGCAAGACTAGCTCTTACTACAACGGCGCCTTCGCCTTGTTGCGCCAATGTGTCTCGAATATTGCGCCTGTCCGAGCGACTATGGCGCGTCCATATTTGCGCGCCGGGCTCTAGCTAAACCATAGCGACAGCTCCGTTGCGCTATGGCCTTGTCGAAAGCTCGAAGCGGAGGCATGCTCAAAATTGATACGGGGCCTTATGGCGAATGCCCTGCAAAGAGAGGACGGGGCGCGCGGAGGCCAACTCGATTCAAGAGTCCTGAAATTCGGGAGGAACGCCATGGAATCGAATGAAGCGGTCGCGCCTGAACAGAGCCGCGAATTTACCGAAGTCGTAGGCCTGTTCGATTCGCTTGATAAGTTGCAGTCCGCCATCGACGATTTGATGACTCACGGATTTGACAGATCCGAAATCAGCCTGCTCGCCGAAGACGAGAAGGCGCGTGAAAAAGTAGGATCGAAACTCTCGACAGAGATCGAGGACAGCGCCGAAGCGCCGCGCATGTCCTATGTCGAATCCGAGTCGCTGAATGAAGGCAAAGCGTCGCTCATCGGCCTGCTCTTCTATGTCGGCGCCATCGCTGGCGCGATCGCCGTTTGGACCATCTACGGCAGTTTCGCCGAGGCGATTTTCGCGGGCGTCGCCGCCGGCACGGGCGCCAGCCTGATTGGCGTAGGCGTCATCAAATTCATTCAACGCCGCCAGCGCAGTTGGGTGCAGGCGCAGTTGGCGCGCGGCGGATTGTTGCTATGGGCGCGGACTCGGACCGCAGAACTCGAACGCGCCGCGCTGGACGCCATGGAGCACAATGGCGGCCATGACGTGCATGTCCACAGGGTCGCGGCGCCGGCCTGACGGTATGGACTGAACGCTGCGGGCGCTGCTGAAACGATGTCAAAATAACTGGTCATCCGTGAAGAACTCGCAAGGCGTTGACGTGACGAAGTTTTGAGACCTGCGGAAGTAATCGTTTCCGCAGGTTTTCGCTGCGCGGGATGCTGTTTGCTTGCAAATTGATCCGGCGCCGCTGT
>NZ_JBFWVN010000075.1:0-11821 GCF_050246715.1 Methylocystis sp. | reverse complement strand
GCAACGACGACGCCCAAAGCTCCAGCGTCGTTTCAATCGAAGCGCCCGTCATCACCACGCTCCCATGACGAATCATGGTGAGCCAGTGATTCAGAGTTCATAAAAATTCGCAACTGTAATGTTAGGCCCAAGGTTGGATGAGCCCCGCTATGTCCATGAACGCATGCGGGGCGCGACGCCGCCCCACGTTTACGAACTTACATTGAGGGAAAAACCTTTTCATGGCATTCGCGCGTTGCGTCTGACCCCAATCGGCGGCAAAGAGCATATCTTCGGACGGTCAGGTCTGCTTGCCCACACGTATATGCTCGGGCCGAAAGGCCACTCCAACGGATGCGTGGTCTTCAAGGACTACCACGCATTTTTGCGTGCATTCGAAAGCGGCGAAGTGAAACGCTTGTTGGTAATGGCGCGTATAGATTGAATTAGGGCCGCGCAAACAGCGCACGATGCGAATCCGACTTCGAGCGCGTAGTTATGCGCTGGCTGATAACGCGCGGCTGATGTTTCCAAGTAAGTCTGCCCCGACTGACGGGCTCCGGCAAGCTTGCCGCGCCGACGAGCAAGGTGGATGGGCTCAAACCAATCAAAATCTGTTGGCCATTTTTGAATTCCAAGTTGGCGACTTGATCGCCTCTCCCTGTTACACCACGATATTGGCAAGCTGATCGTAGCACTGCCCAGCATGGGAACGCACATGTATTGGAGCTCGGACTGGCGCGCGATTGCCTATGTTGCGGTTGCAAAGGGGAGGAGAGCCGGCGATGCTCGATGGGGTTATTTTGCTGTGGTTCCTTCTCACGGCGCTGTCCATCGCTTTTGTCGCGATCGATATTCGCTCGACGCCCGAATCGACGGTGATGAAATGGGGCTTTGTGCTGGTGACGTTGTTCACCGGACCGTTCGGGGCGTTTCTTTATGTCCTGGGTTGCCGTGAACCGCTGCCCGGCCTGCACGAGGCCTATGTCGCAACGCCATGGCGACAGGCGCTCGGCTCCGCCATGCATTGCGTCGCCGGCGACGGCGTCGGCATTCTCGTCGGGGCGGTCATCGCGGCCCTTCTGAGCCTGCCGCCGCTCGCGGATTTCCTTCTCGAATATGCGCTCGGCTTCATGTTCGGCTGGAGCATTTTCCAGGCTCTGTTCATGCGCGACATGGCCGGCGGGTCTTACGGCAAGGCGCTCAAGACGACCTTCATTCCCGAGCTCACCTCGATGAACTGCCTGATGGCCGGAATGGCGATCGTTTCAATGATCGGCAAGGCGTATGTCGCGGGTAGCGATCATCCGTCGTCGCCGGCTTTTTGGTTCATCATGAGCATGGCGCTGCTCATCGGCCTCTGCGCCGCCTATCCGATGAATTACTGGCTGGTGGCGAACAAACTCAAGCACGGCATGACGACGGTGCGGCCCAAAGGGGCGACGCCGCCCATTTCCGCCATGCCAAGCATGGCGGGGAAGCCTCACATGGCCTCGGACGGCGAGATGGCGAAGCCGGACGGCGAACATATGGACGAGCACTTGGATGCGCACTTGGATGCACACATGGACGGGCGCATGGACATGCGGCCGAATGTCAGCACGCAGATGATCGCCTTCGTCGTCGGGCTGTCTTTTATGATCCTGATGATCGGCCTCGCCGTCGGCGTCGGCTTTTCCCAAAAATCTTGATACGCGGAAAGTCGAGACGCTCATCATAAGCAAGACGACTGGCTATCCGGTTTGCGCCGCTGACCGAAATCGTATGAAAGGCAACGCATCGATCGTCAGCGCCGCGATGCATACAAATTCGCCGACGCCCTCCGCAATCACCATGTCGCCGATTGTGAGTATCGCCAGTCCCTTGGAAATTTCAGAGAAGGCAAATATCCGATTTGCCCTCGCCAAGCGCGCCAGCTCGCCCAACAGCCTACAAGGCTCAGCAGCGATTGTCGTCGCCCAAATTCTCGCGATCTCGCTTTTTCTGGGAGATGGTCGGAAATAAGATGGCGCTCGTGAAAAGCCCATGCCTCGCCTTCAGAGATGGAGCGTTGCTCCTCTACCGCAATTAGCGACCGCGATTGTGGCCGGCATGCGGCCCCTCCTGGGCATTCGGACGTCGTCGCCACACGCTAGCGTTTCCCGCGTTTCCTCAATCAGTGTCCATCGTTGGAAAAATGCTGATAGTCGACGCTTCTTTTCCAATGTCCGCCCCAGCGCCAGCCTTGCCGTGAGAAGGCCCTCGTCACGACATCGCCGTCGACGATGATCCCGACAATATCTCTCTTGCGCTTATAGGGCTGGTCGTAGGCGCGCCCGGCGTCGGGCTCGGTTAAATTTCCCTCGCGATAGGGATTTTGAACGGGATTGATGTCCACCGCCATTCCATAGGCGTGTCGCGACATCGCGCCGCGATCGGTGGTTCGGCAATTGAAGGCGCTGGTATTGTTCGCCGCCATCGATCGCGCGTCGTCGCCGCCAAATTCATCGATCAGCGACATTCGATAGATTCGAAATTTCCCGCTGTCGTAAATTTCCTGAAAGGCGGCCGCGACCGCCTTTGCGACGCTTCTTGCGACGATTAGTGAGCCGGTTTGCGTATTGCCGTCAAAATCGAGGTAAGGGACCCGCAACAGGACAAGCTCCTCCCGTCTCGGACAGGGAAGCTCCGCGCGCCACGATCTTCCCTGCATATAAGCCCATATTGCGTCCGGTATTGGCTCGGCCGTCACCTTGGCGCCCCGCGCATTTGCGCTTGCGCCTGCAAGCATCAAGAACCCAAGCGCCGCCGCTCGTCTGGCCCGCATACGGCGCCTTTGGCCCTTTCGAAATTCGGACAATACGGTCGACATGCGCGCGTTCCGGCGGCTCTATGCCTTCCGAAATAATAACCGCCCTGTAACAGTCGATCCACTCGTCAGCTTGGCCGTCGATTCATGTCTTCGAAGCGAGAGCATTGGATACGATCAACGACGCCCGCTTGCAGGCGGCGATGCGCGCCGTTTTAGGCTCGCGACGTAGAAACGCCCCGACTGCGGCGTCGCAGCGGGGCGTTACATAGCGCTCTCAACAGTTACTTGGCGCTCTCTGGCGCTCTCAACAGTTACTTGGCGTTCTCAGCGCAAGGCGCGCGTTTCTCAGCAGCGCCATTCCCAGATGCCCATATGGTCGTTCCAGTAATAGCACACGCCTGGATCATGCGGATGTCCGGGACTGCTCCAATCCCGATGCTGATAGCGCCAGGGCCCGCCATAGGCCTGGATATCGCCGTCGTAAGGAAGCGCGCCAACGCGCTGGGCCTGTGCGGATGGCGCGAAAGCCAGGAACGCAGCGACCATCAATAGCGTTAATTTGAGCATTGCTTCCTCCCAGTTGATTGACGTTCGCCACATGGAACTGGGATGCATCCAGGCTCATTCAACCCCAAGCCGGCCCTGCACAATTACTGATGCATGAGCACATATGAACGCTCGGAAATATTTGTTGCGCCGCCGAACATGCAGAGAGCGCGCCGCGAAAAACCTAAACTAGGTCCCTCGCATGGACGCGCTCTGGATATTTTGAACTCGTTCGCATGATCCGCCGCGGGCGATTTCGCCGACGGCGAAGCGATCTAACGTTTCGCGAAACGCTCTATGGCGTCGATGAACGCATCGGGCGAAGCGGCGATGCGACGCGCGATATTTATCGGCAGCTTGATAAGGATGCGAACCGTCGAGAACGTCGCGGCCAAGGTCGACGAAGAAACAAGACGCTGCATTCATATCTCCATTCATTGGCGTGCCGCTCATCCCGGGGGCGGAAGGCGGCCGAGAGATAGCGCGAGCATCTATTTTAGCCATGCAGACGTTTCAGCCGGTTTGCTGCAATGTTGCCGATCGGTTTCAGCCCTGCGACAAATTTGTGCGCGGGCGAAAGGCTTGCGCTGAACATTGATCCGCCTTTGCCCGAAATACGCCTTCTTTGACCAAAAAAAGCCAACTTATCATATAGACAAGCCCAAGTTAGGCGCGCGCGCCATGCCGGTGAATGGCGTCGCATTGGAGGGGGCTATGAAAAAGTCATCGGCTGTGGCCGCGGCCGTCGCTGCGCTGTTCCCTGCGCTGTTCCCCGTGACTCCGGCATCGGCTTTCGAATCGACGGCGGCGGTCCCGCCTGCGCCGTTGATCACGGGGATGCTCGCGTCGAACCCCGCGCCAACCCTGAGAATTGGCGCCTATGTCGGCGAGTTGAGCGACCAGTCGCTGGTCAACATCACCGTCCTGCGGCCCTGGGCACCGAATTTCGCGTCAGGACTTCTCGTCGACGCCCACGCCGTTTACACCGCCTATCGCTTTCAGAGCATCCCCATCGAATTGGAAATCGAAGGGGGAATCGCCAAGCGCTTTGGCAATCGCCAAGCCGGACAGCAGTGGGAATTCGATCTGATCCCGATGGCGAGATGGACCTATTTCCCATGGAACGACTATGTCTACACGAATTTCAGGCTTGGCCTGATCGGCGCGAGTTACGTCACCGGCATTTCGGATTTCGAACGCCAGTTTGACAGCAGCGGCCATAGCGCCCCCTTTCTGAACCTGCTCGTTCCGGAACTCACCGTTTCCCCTACCAAGGAAGCGCCATTTGAAGTTTTCGTTCGCGTTCAGCATCGCTCAGGCATTTATGGCCTCATTGACGGCGTTCACGGCGCCTCGAACTACATCTCGACCGGCGTTCGCTTTACCGCCTTTTAACGATCTATTGACGCCGCGCCTGATGTGGCGCCGCCACGATCATTGCCCGAGAATATCCGCTCGCATTCGTTTCGCGACAATCTCGACCGCCGCCGCGACCCGCGGCGACAGCGGCGCCCCGAGCGTGAAGTTTTCGCCTTCGATTGTGTAAACGATGCAGCGCGCCGGCAAGGCGCCAAGCGCCCTGGCGAGCTCCAGAGCCTCGGCGAGGCCCAAGCCATGCGTCGAAGCGCCAAAACCCCTCTGCGGCAGCGGGCCTTCGCCGATATCGAAGCGGCGCATCTCGCCAGGCGCTTGCCCGGAAACGCAGGCGTCAACGATGAAGGCGGCGTCCGCGCCCTTAAGTCGCGCCAGCACGCTTGTCGCCTCGCCCTCCTCCTCGATGATTTCGACGCCGTCGATTAAAGCGCGCAGCGCGCGCGCGACCGCGCCGCCCACGCCGTCGTCGCCGCGTTGAGGATTGCCGACACAGAGCGCGATGACGCGCCTGCGCTCGCGCGCTCTATCCGCCACGATCGATTTCGAGCCGCAGAAAATGAGTCGCGCAGGAAATGCAGGGGTCGTGATTGCGGATCGTCTGCTCGCAGCGGTGACGAAGCGCCTCATCCGGCAAATCGAGCCAGGCTGTGGCGAACGTCTTCAAATCCTCTTCGATGCTCGGCTGATTCTGAGATGTCGGCGGGACGATGCGCGCGTCAGCGATCTTGCCGTCGGAGTTGAGACGATAGCGGTGATAGAGCATGCCGCGCGGCGCCTCGGTCGCCGCAAAGCCGGTCGCCGAGCGCGGCTCCACTTCCACAGAGGCATGTTCGATCTCTTCGTAGTCCTCAATGATCCGCAGCGCCTCGTCGCAGGCGTAAAGAACCTCGACGGCGCGAACGATGATGCTTCGGAACGGATTGGCGCAGACCGTTCCAAGTCCGGCTTCGTGCGCGGCCTCGCGCGCAAGCGGCGAGAGCGACGCGGCGTTGAGCGCATAGCGCGCCAGCGGTCCCGTGAGAAAGGGGCCCCGCGCCTTGATGTGCGCATGCAGCGCCGTCGAATGTTCGACCTGCGTTTCCTCGAAATGTTCGTCATATTCGGCGGCCGAAATGTCGAGTCCGCGGCTGGAGGCGATTCGGCCGTCGCTGAACGGGTATTCGCCGTCTCCCCGTAAGGCGACGAATTCATAGTCGCGCTCGACATCGGGGAAATCAAAGCCGGCCGTCCAGCGCACGGTGGCGAGCGCCCAGTCCCGCGCGCGCTTCAAATCTTCGGCCAGCGGCCGAAGTTCGCGCTTGCGCGGCGTGCGGTAAAAGCCGCCGACGCGGACATTGATCGGATGGATTTCACGGCCGCCGAGAAGCGCAATGATCGCATTGCCGGCTTTTTTGAGATTGAGCGCACGCTGCACGATGTCGGCGTGATCGCGCGCCATTTCGATCGCGCCTTCATAACCGAGAAAGTCAGGCGCATGAAGCATATGGACGTGCAGCGTGTGGCTCTCGATCCATTCGCCGCAATAGATGAGTCGCCGCAGCTCGCGCAGAGGCCCGTCGACGACGACGCCGAGCGCATTCTCCATCGCGTGAACCGCGCTCATCTGATAGGCGACCGGACAGATGCCGCAAATGCGCGCCGTGATGTCTGGCGCCTCCGTAAACATGCGGTCGCGCAAAAAGGCTTCGAAGAAGCGCGGCGGCTCAAAAATGTTGAGCTCGGCCGACTGCACGACGCCGTCGCGCGCCACAACCTTGAGCGCGCCCTCTCCTTCGACGCGCGCAAGCTGATCGACCTTGATCGTCCTAACCTTCATGACGTTCGCTTTCCTTTCGGAAGGCGTCGGCATTGGCGTTGAAGGTCCGATAGATGCGCTTGAGCGCGTCATCGTCCATGCCGAGCTTGCGCAACGACGCAGAGAGCGATGGCGCGTTGGGCGTCTCCATCGGCCCGTAGCAGCCATAGCAGCCGCGATTGTAGGAAGGGCAGATCGCGCCGCAGCCGGCGTGAGTCACAGGCCCCAGACACGGCGTCCCGTGTCCGACCATCACGCAGAGATTGCCGGCGATCTTGCATTCGACGCAGACGCTGTGCGGCGGCGTCTGCGGCTTGCGTCCGGCGAGAAAAGCGGAAATCACTTCGACCAGCTGCCGCGTGCCGATCGGACAGCCCCGCAATTCGAAATCGACCTTCACATGATCGGCGATCGGCGTCGATGTGGCGAGCGTCTGAATATAGTCGGGCCGCGCATAGACGATGGCGGCATATTCCCGCACGTCGGCGAAATTGCGCAACGCCTGAATGCCGCCAGAGGTGGCGCAGGCGCCGATTGTCATCAGCAAGCGCGATTTCTTGCGGATTTCCTTTATGCGCTCGGCGTCATGCGGCGTCGTCACCGAACCCTCGACGAGCGAGAGCTCGTATGGGCCTTCGACTGTCGCCCGCGTCGCCTCAAGGAAATACGCGATCTCGACTTCGCCGGCGATCGCCAGCAGTTCGTCTTCGCAGTCGAGCAGGCTGAGCTGGCAGCCGTCGCATGACGCGAATTTCCACAGGGCGAGCTTTGGTCGAATACGCTCCACGTCACAGCTCCCGACAGGCGAGAAAATCGCGGACGCGGTCGTAGGAATGCACCGGCCCGTCCTTGCAGATGAAGAGCGGACCGAATTGGCAGTGGCCGCAATGGCCGATCGCGCATTTCATGTTGCGCTCCATCGAAACGAAGATTCGCGAATCCGCAATGCCGACGTCTTCCAGCGCAAGCGCGCTCGCGCGGATCATCACCTCGGGCCCGCAGATCATCGCGACAGTTTCCGCAGGATCGAAACGCAGCTTCGACAGAAGGGGCGTGACATAGCCGACGTCTCCCGGCCATTCCGGACCGGCGCGCTCCACCGCTACGCGCAATTGGAAGTCGGGCGTTCGCCGCCACACCTCCAATTCGCTGCGAAAAATGAGATCGTCCGGCGCGCGCGCGCCATAAAGAACGCCGACGCGTCCATAAGCGGCGCGATGGCGCAGCAGCCAATAGATCACGGGCCGGAGCGGCGCGAGACCGATGCCGCCGGCGATCAGCAGCACATCAAAGCCTTTGGCTTCTTCAACCGGCCAGCCAACTCCGAAGGGACCGCGCAGACCGACGCGATCGCCGATCTTCAATTTTCCAAGCGCGGCGCTCACCGGCCCGACGGCGCGAATCGTGTGGGTGAGAAGCTCCGGCGCCTGGGAGTCGCCGCTGACACTGATCGGAATTTCGCCCACGCCGAACGCATACAGCATGTTGAATTGACCCGGCGCGAAGGGCGTGGCGCGCTCTGGCGCGAGATCGAACGTAAATACGTCTTCCGACTCGCGAATGAACCGCGTCACCGGCGTCATGCGCGGGACCATCGGGTGGAGCGGCGTCGCGCAGGCCTCAAGCGTTTGCGGCATCATACATCCCGAGCGCCTGCATCCGCGCCGATTGCAAACGTTTGACGAGCGGCGGAATGAACCGCTTCATCATTTCATAGCCGACGCGCGGATCCGCCTCGCATTTGCTGCGCAGGCACTTGCCGTCAAATGCGATGGCGCGCGTCAGTTCCATGGCGCGCGCGTCGAAAGACGAGCGATAGGGCGGAATGAGCCAGTCGGCGCCGAGAATCTCGCCGCTCTTGACGGTGAGGAAGGCGAAAGTTCCGCGTCCGGGAACAAAAGTCTCGAGCGCCACCGCGCCATGCCGCAGGAGATAGAATGAGTCGGCGGCGGCGCCTTCGCGAAAAAAATATTCTCCCGGCTGCAAAACGACATTCTTCGCGCAACCGGCGACGAGCGCCAGCGTGTCTTCATCCAACCCCTCGGCGAAGGGATGATGACGGAGCAGATCGGCAATGTCCTTCATCGCGGCTCCTCGGCGGAGGCGTCATGTCCGCGAATGGCGCGGACCTCCTCGGTAATGTCGATGCCCACAGGACACCAGGTAATGCAGCGGCCACAACCCACGCAGCCCGAAGATCCGAACTGGTCGATCCAGGTCGCGAGCTTGTGGGTCATCCATTGGCGGTAGCGCGATTTCGCGCTGGCGCGCACGCTGCCGCCGTGAATATAGGAAAAGTCCATCGTGAAGCATGAATCCCAGCGACGCCAGCGTTCGGCGCGCTCGCCGGAAAGATCCGACACGTCTTCGACCGACGTGCAGAAGCAGGTCGGACAGACGAGCGTGCAATTTGCGCAGGTCAGACAGCGCGTCGCCACCTCATCCCAGCGCGGATGTTCGAGATTGCTCATCAGCAGTTGGTTGAGATCGTCCGAACGCATTTCGCGGCCCATCGAGGATGCGGTTCGTTCGATCACGGCTTCGGCGGCTTCGATCGCGCGGTTTGAGGCGGCGCGATGCGGGATCTGCGCGATGAGCGCGCGTCCTTCATCGCTGCCGGTCTCGACGAGAAAAAGATGTTCGCCGTCGTCAAGCAGTTCGGTCAGCGCAATGTCGAAGTCCCGCTTGACGCGCGGACCCGCCTGCATCGAGACGCAAAAACACGTGCCTCCGGCCTTGCCGCAATTTACCGCGACGATCAGCGCGCGCTCGCGCAACGCCTTGTAGTGCGGATCGGCGTAGAGGTCGCTGATGAGCGTCCGATCTTGAATTTCAATCGCGCGTATTTCGCAGGCGCGAACGCCGATGAAGGCCAATCGATCTTCGGGCTGCGCCTCGGACGCTAGGCTGATGTCGTCCCCGTGGCGCTCCGCCGTCCAAAGCCGCAGTTTTGGGGCATGGAGATATTTCTTCCACGACTGCGGTCCGACCGAATATCCAAAGAGGGCGTCATCGCTGCGACGCAGCAGCCTATAGCAGCCGCCATCCTGTTCATCGGTCCATCCACGCGGCAGATCGTCGATCGATTCGATGTCGTCGTAAACGATCGCCTGATTTTGCATGGTTGGTCCGACGGCGCGATAGCCGCGCGCCTGGATCGCCTGCAGCAACGCTTCCAGGCCGTCGACCGTTATCGTCGCCATCGCGCCGTCAACCTTTGTCACGATCCGCTCCTGCCGGAATCCCTTGGCGTCCAACTCAGGATATATTGGGCCACAAGAGATTTTGTCTGCGCCAATTATATGCTTTGCCGGCGGCCATGTGACGCGGCGATGACATCACGCGGACGTTAGAAACCACGCGATCTTTTCACGTCTCCCCCGAGCGGCCTTCGACGCCTCGTCGGGCCAGCGACAGGGCAAGCGCGCCGAATTCGCGGCTCGCCGGTTGCTCGCTTCCCGAGCACGAACTATCCTGACGTTCTAATTCGGCCAACAGGCGCGAAGAACAAGGCGAAGGCGACGCAGCGTCGTTCGCGCCCGAACCAGCGAGGATTGCTCATGTCGAATAGCTCCGACCCGTCCGAGCCGACGCCGCCGCATGAAGAGAACTGGGCGACGACGATCGGGCACGGCTTCGAGACGCTCGAGCACGGCATCCAGGAGATCAGGAGCCAGCCGGCGGAAGTTCTCTTCCTCGACGTCCTCAAAATTGATCTGCCCTATATCGTGATGCTCTCGACGGCCGTGCTCGGCATCGGCATCGTCACCTTCACCGGACAACCGGTCGCCCTATATTGGGAGTTCCTGACGCCGGTCTATTGCGCCATCTGCATTTACGTCGGATGGCGCCATACGGAAACGACGCATGAACGCACGCGGCTCATCTGGACCCAGGTGCTGCACTGGGCCGCGTTTCTCTTTGGCATGTGGCTGATCTATTCGCCGCCGCTGCGCCAGCTGATCGACGTCAACGCCGCCGGCCTCAATTTAATGGTGCTGCTCGCTGTCGCGACATTCGTCGCCGGCGTTCACGCCGCCGCTTGGCAAATCTGCGTCGTTGGAGTCCTTCTCGGACTCTTCGTTCCCTTGGTGGCGATTGTTCAGCGCTCGTCGCTGTTCATTCTCGTCTCCGTGCTCGGCGTCGGCTTTATTGCCGCGAGCATCTACATCACGATGCACGCGCATCGCCGACACAACAAAGCCGCCGAGGACGATTTCGCCTGAGCGAAGCGCGCGCCGGCGTTTTGCCGGCGCGCGCGCGTATCGGCTAGAGTGCGGCTCACGAAAAAGCGGGAACCGGTTTTTCGCATAAAGCGCGCTCTAAATGATTAGAGTCGATCAGATTATCTGCGCTCAGACGAGTCCGCCTGAACGCAGCGTGATCTAGGCGGACGCCGGCTGCGCGGCGAGCGCGGCGCGGATGGCTTCGTCCTTGGACTTGTCGAAAGAGGTCCGCAGCACGACGCCGCCAACGCCCTTTAAGCCTTCGAGCACCTTGTCGGTCGTCATCTTGCGCACGAGCAGGAACAAGGCGGCGCCTCCTGGCGGAATTGCGGCGGCCACGTCCTTCATGAATTTGTCGTCGATGCCAAAATCGGTCAGCGCCCCGGATACGGCGCCGGCGCCGGCGCCAATCGCCGCGCCAGCAAGCGGCATCATGAAGATCAACCCGATCAAAGCGCCCCAGAACGCGCCGGAGACTCCGCCAAGGGCCGTAGTGCTGAAGAGCTGATTGAGCTTCACTGCCCCGTCCGGGTTTTTGACCGCGACGACCGCGTCGCCAAGTTCGATCAGATATTCCTTCTGCATAGTGAAGAGCTTCTGCCGAACCTCCTCGGCCTTTTCTTCGGAGGGAAACGCAATCACGAGAAGATCATTCATGGGCCTCTCCTATTCCGCGCACAGATCTCGGCGCGGCGCCATTGACGATCTAGTCCAGTGAATAGCGCAAGACAATGCGGCGCGGAGCGGCTCTCCTCGGATAAGCCTCGGCGGGCGGCCGGACGGCCCGCGCCGGCTGCCACGCCCGGAGCCGGCGCTACCGCCTTCTCAACGAAATTCAGTTTTCGTGACGGCGCGCGACCTCTGCGCGGACGCGATGCGGAATGCGACGCGGCGCGGCATACAGAAAGCAGAGCGGCGACAGCGCCGCAGCCAGCAGCAGCATGGCGACAACCATAGGGCCTCTCCCGGATTTTTCGTTTGTGGACGCCGCCCGCCCCAAGCGGGCGGCGCCATGTCTCTTCGTTCAGCCGATTACTCGGTCAGAAGGGCGACGCCTTCCTTGCCGATCAGACGCTGAATGTTCATCAGCAGCTGAAGAACGACGCCGAA